>JAZQSG010000262.1:0-7844 GCA_045630025.1 Acutalibacteraceae bacterium | reverse complement strand
CCACCATAACCTGGCCGCTTTTAAAGCCGCGCTTAACAAGCACGTGGCGCAAAAAGCCCTTCATAGAGGTATCGTTAAAGGCGCGCAGCTTAAAGCTTTGAGCCAGCTTTCGCACGGTAACTATAATTTTATCGGCAATTTCATCCTCAATCATACAATCGTCAACCGGCACGATTTTGTGGGTTGAGGATTGATACACGCCCGAAATGAGCTTGCCGCCCCTTTCGCCAAAGGCGGCCTGCACCTTGTTGCGATAGTGGGTGGGGTTTTCCATACCGATTATGTTGCTCACCCTGTGAAAGCGACCCAAAAGCTTAACCTCTTGGGCTTGCTTAAAGCGCAGCTGACGCTCATAATCCATATTTTGCAGTTGACATCCCCCGCACTTTTTATAGTTGGGGCAACGCTTAAATTCAGTCATTTTTAACTCCTTTAATCTATTCCCAAATTAAAGTATACGTATTTTTGCAATCCCTTTCGGCGGAAAGATTAGTTTAATTCTTGCAGTTTTTTCTGTATAAAGGCAATTTTATCAAAATCTTTCTTTTCTCTCACGCTTGTTCGGTATCCATCCTTTGATGAAGCGGTGTAAACCTTTAAATACTGAGTCAGTGACAATAGTTTGTAAGCAACCCCGTCTTTGTCAAAGACGGCAATTTCTGACAAGCTGATATCTGCAAACCTTTCCAGTTCTTCAATTTGTGCATAAGAATAGTGAACACCCTCTTTTTCAAATTCGTGCTCGTTTTCATTAATCAGGGTGTACTCGTTGTTTTCAAGAACAGACTTAAACTCGTCCCATTCTTCTGTAATAAATGCTTTGGGTATTAAAATATCAACGTCATCAGCATTTAAATTTTCACCCGTCAGATGTTCCAAACCTAACGAGCCGTATAAAAGGGGGATAATCTGAAAATTATCCGCCAGCAGTTTTGCGTTTTCAAAAAACGCCTGCTTCTTATCGCATAAGCTTTGTTTGTTCAAAAGTGCAACCGTTTCAATATGAGCGGTGCGGGGGAAAAGGTCAAAGGGCACCGCCTTGCACAGCGTGTAGCCGCACTCGTCAAAGGCCTTTATATCTCTTGCCATGGTTGCAGGGTCGCAAGATACGTAAACCACCCGTTGGGGTGCCATGTTTTCGGCAATGTGGCGAGGCAACCCCTCTTCAAGTCCCTTGCGGGGAGGGTCAACAATAACAACGTCGGGTTTGATGCCATCGTCGTGAAGCTGCTTGGCGGCCGAGTAGGCGTCACCGCAAATAAACCGCGCGTTTTCAATTCCGTTTTGACGGGCGTTTATTTTTGCATCCTCAATGGCTTCGGGCACCACCTCAACGCCAATAATTCTGTCAAAAAGCCCTGCCATAGAAAGGCCGATGGTGCCTGCGCCGCAATAAAGGTCAATCAAGGTGCCGCCTTTACCGGCAAACTCCGCCGCCTTGGCGTATAGGCGCTGGGCCATTGCATGGTTAACCTGATAAAATGAAAGGGCGCTCAGTCGCACCTTAACTCCGCAAAGCAGGTCGGTGATATATCCGTCGCCGTATATAGGACGGCAATCGGTTGACATAATAACATTTGTGTTGGCGCAGTTAAGGTTAAGCACCACCGTTTTAAGGTTGTCGCCCAAAAGCTCTTTAAGGGCGCCGATAAGCAGGTCTTGGCAGGGCAGCTGTTTGCCGTTAATAACAAGGCAAACCATCATTTCTTTGGTCACGGCACCCTGGCGCAGATATATGTGTCGCACAAGACCTTTGCCGTTTGCTTCGTCATAGGGAGCAATGCTGTTATCTGCTAAAAAGCCCTTTATACACTCAACCGTTTTTTCAAAAATCGGGGGTTGCAGCTTGCAATCGGTGCAGCTTATAATGCGGTGAGAATGGTTGGCGTAAAAGCCCACAAGCAGCTCGTCTGCGCTGCCGCCCACGGGGTATTGGGCCTTGTTGCGATAGCCAAAATCCTGCCCGCATTGAGTTTCGTCGGGGCAAAAATCCAACCCGCCTATACGCTTAAGGCAATCGGCAACCCGTTGCCTTTTAAGTGCTGCCTCTGCGGTGTAGTCTATATGGCGATATACGCAGCCACCGCAACGGGGGAAGGCGGGGCAGTCGTTTTCAATGCGGTCCTTCGAGGGGGTAATAACCTTTGTAAGCTTGCCCACGGCGTAGTTTTTAGCCATTTTTATAACAATGGCCTCAACCACGTCGCCCACGGCAGCGCCACGCACAAAAACGGCCAAGCCGTCAACCTTGCCGATGCCTACGCCCTCGTGAGAGACGCCCGATATTTCAATTTTAACAATATCATTCTTCTTCATAACAAACTTTGGATTTTTAACATCCACACTCCGAAAAAAGGTTGTTTTGCACAAATTATACCTTTTTATATAAGTATAGTCAATACAAATAGGATATTTACTTTTGAATAAATTAAGGTTATAATATCTGTGTAAAAAGATGAAAGGGGATACCGCCGTGATTTTAACCGTTGACATTGGCAATACAAACATTACCCTCGGTGCTTATAGCGAGGATGAATTGCGTTTTACCTCCCGATTGGCTACGAGCCGTCATCGCACCGCAGACCAATATGCCATTGAGATTAAAGATATATTATCTCTCAACGGGCTTGAGTCACACGAAATAGAGGGTGCTATCATAAGCTCGGTTGTGCCCAGTGTTGGCTCAAATATGAAAAAAGCAATAAAGAAGCTTACGGGCATCACACCCCTTGCAATTGAGCCGGGTGTAAAAACCGGGCTTAATATTCGCATCGACAACCCTGCACAGCTTGGTGCCGATATGGTAGCAGGCGCAGTTGCGGCGGTGGCAAAATACCCATTGCCCTGCATTGTGTGCGATATGGGCACCGCCACCACCATCAGCGTAATTGATAAGGGCGGCGCGTTTTTGGGCGGTGCAATCGCCCCCGGCCTGGGCACAGGTCTTGATGCTTTGGCAAGCAATACCGCACAGCTGCCTTATATTGATATATCCGCTACAAGCAAGGTCATCGGCACAAACACCGTTGATTGTATGCGCTCGGGCATCGTAATCGGTGCTGCCGCTATGCTTGAGGGAATGGCCAAACGAATGGAAAAAGAGCTTGGCTCCTCTGCAACTCTTGTTGCCACGGGTGGCTTGGCAGGCAGCGTAGCTGCAAATTGCGAAAGAGAAATCGTGCTTGACGATAATCTTTTGCTTGACGGACTTTATTTAATTTATAAAAAGAATACCGATTGATATTCTTTTTGTATAAATATTATGAACTGCACCCAATGGGGCAGTATCGGAGGTATTTACAAATGAATACAAAACGAAGAAAGATTGAGGTCATCACCATTGGTGCGGCCTTAACCGCCTTGGTTATGGTGCTTCAGTTTATCGGGGCATCAATCCGTTTTGGCACCTTCTCGGTGTCGCTGGTGCTTATTCCTATTGTAATAGGCGCCGCAACCTGTGGCAAATACATTGGCGCGTGGCTGGGCTTCATATTTGGCGTGGCAGTGCTCTGGAGTGGCGATGCCGCACTTTTTATGGGCATCAGCGATTACGGCACAATAATCACCGTGCTGGTAAAGGGCGCCGCTTGCGGATTTGTGGCAGGACTTGTTTACGAGGCGTTCGCCAAAAAAAGCAAAACCTTGGGCACGCTGTTGGCAGCTATTGCTTGCCCCATAGTTAACACGGGCTTGTTTGTAGTTGGTTGCTTCATTTTCTTTAAGGATTTTATAGCAAGTGGGGCAGGTGGCCAAAACCTGTTTATATACACTATATTAACCTTTGTAGGATTAAACTTTGTTTTTGAACTGTTGGTTAATCTTGTGCTAAGCCCGGTTATAGTAAGACTAATAAATATTATCAGAAGAAAGTAATATAAAAAAACAAGCAGCATTCGCAAGAATGCTGCTTGTTTTTTATTTATTAATTAATTATTTTGCTTCGAAAACGAAACCGAATCTTGCAGCGTACTCTTCAACGTGAGTATCGTCTGCAGCAATCAGCTTAAGGGTGCTGTTGCAGCCCTCGAATGCGTTAGAAGCCATCTTTGCCTCTTGGCCGTTAGATGAACCCCACATGTAGTTAGCAAGAAGATGTTGTTTTTGGGCGGTTTTATGTATTATTCTGCTGTTTATAACTAACCTATCGAAATTTTTTTATTTCATTTTCACAAAAGAGCCCTTGTTAAACGGGGTTAAAATTTTTTGCCTCTTAACTTTTTCGGACAACGCGCATAAAGTGGTAACGGAGCGTACACGCTCTGTGAAAGGATGAATTACAACGTGTTTTACGAAGAAAAAATGAATAATATGCGCCCTGCAACCATGGGCGCAGAGCCCATAGAAAACGGGGTGCTGGCAATGGCCTACGTGCCGCGCCAAATCTTTGGCGCGCTGTATAACGATGCCGACGCTTTGTGTGCGGGCACTGTTTTTGCCGACCTTGACAAACCCTTTTGCGGAAAGGGTGTTACGCCGTGAGCAGAAGCGAATTGCTGAAAAAGCTTAGTGCGGCCGCTTTCGGCGCGATAGATCTTCAACTTTTTCTCGATACTCATCCCAACGACAAAACTGCGCTTGTTTCCTTGCAAAAGCACAAAAAAGAGGCGGCTGCCCTAAAGGCAGAGTTCGAAAGTCGCTTTGGCCCCCTTACGCCCTGCGATATTTACGGCGATACCTCTTACGAGTGGGTTAACGGCCCTTGGCCCTGGGATGTATGCTTTGTGGATGGTGATTGTTGATGTGGAATTATGAAAAACGATTGCAATACCCAATAAAAATAAAAAACACCAACCCCGCCTTGGCAAAGCTTATATGCAGCCAATACGGTGGTCCCGACGGTGAGCTGGGTGCAAGCTTGCGCTATTTAAGCCAGCGCTTCAGTATGCCGTACCCCGAGTTGCGGGCTTTGCTGACCGATATAGGCACCGAAGAATTAAGCCATCTTGAAATGGTGGGCTCTATCGTTTATCAGCTCACGCGAAATCTCACCCCCGAGCAAATCAAAAAGGCGGGCTTCGACGCCTACTTTGTTGACCACACGACGGGAGTATATCCCGCCTCCGCCTCGGGCGTGCCCTTTACCGCGGCGTATATTGCCGTCAAGGGCGACCCCATCACCGATTTGCACGAGGATTTAGCGGCCGAGCAAAAGGCGCGCACCACCTATGATAATATATTGCGCTTTTGTGATGACCCCGACGTAAAAGACGCCATACGCTTTTTGCGTCAGCGCGAGATAGTTCATTATCAGCGCTTCGGCGAGGCCCTGCGAACAGTTCAAGACCGATTAAACGCCAAAAACTTCTACGCTTTCAACCCCGGCTTTGATAAGTAATTGCGCACCGGGGCGTTAACCCTTCAAGTTGACAATTTTGTGAAACAATGTTAAACTAAATAAAAGATTTCTTCTAAAAGCTGTCGCCTCGGTCCGGCGGTAAGCAGTTTTTATTAGAAATCTTTTTTATTTGCACAGCCACAATGGGTGAATCCGTGCCGCGAGGAGGAATAAAACCGAAAACCGATAAAAATTAAACAGCCACAATTTAATATGCTCAAACTCCGTTTTTTCAAGGTTTAACCACAAGGTTAAAGCGCAAAATAGTAGTAAAATTAAAACAAGAAACGGTGGATTCGGTATGAAAAAAAGAATTATAACCAATCAGGTGCTGAATAAGTTTGAAACCTATTTGATTGAAAACGAAAAGGCACAGGCAACACGAGAAAAATATATGCGCGATTTGTGCTGCTTTGCAGAGTTTGCGGCAAACAAGCCGTTAGACAAGCCGCTTGTTTTGGATTACAAGGCGTCTTTATCTAAACGCTATGCCATTCGCAGTGCCAACTCTATGCTGGCTGCTCTTAATTCGTTTATGCGGTTTATGGGGTGGTACGACCTGTGCGTAAAGCAGTTCAGGGTGCAAAAAGAGGCCTATTGCTCTGAAGAAAACGAGGTTACAAAAGGGGAGTATTTATCCCTTGTAAAAACTGCCGAGCGCAATAAAAATCAGCGACTTTCCCTTGTTGTGCAAACCATATGTGCCACGGGCATTCGCGTCAGCGAGCTTAAGTGCATTACGGTAGAGGCCGTCCGCAAGGCAGAGGCGGTGGTTTCCTGCAAGGGCAAAACAAGAAAAATATTTATCGTAAAAGCATTGCGAAGCAAGCTGCTATCTTATGCGGCGGGGCAGGGCATAACCTCGGGCGTTCTTTTCGTAACCAAGGGTGGCAAGCCCATCGACCGCAGCAATATATGGCGAGAGATGAAAAGCTTGTGTCAGCAGGCGGGCGTTTCTCCTCAAAAGGTGTTTCCCCACAACCTGCGCCACTTGTTTGCACGAACCTTTTACGGCATCGAAAAGGATATTGCCAAGCTGGCCGATATTCTGGGCCATTCCAACGTCAACACCACTCGAATTTATATAATCACCACCGGCGCAGAGCACCAACGGCGAATGGAAAATATGCGGCTGATTATATAAAAAATAAAACCGCCACACAAAGCAGCGGTTAAAATATCACATAATGGTTATTATGTTGTAACAATAAACCTGATGCCCGGGCATATATCTATTAATCTATAAAAGAAAATTAAAAACGAGCGTAGCAAAGCGGACCTTTTATAAAAATGAACAAAAGGTCCTATTTTGTATGCCCAAACACCGAAAAATTTATGAAAAACCAAAAATTTTCACAAAACGACTTGCCTTTTTTATATATGTATGTTATAATTCATCCTGCTTGATAAGTAATGAAACGCTTTTGTTCGGCTTTCACAACAACATAATAACCATTATGTGATGCCGATGTTTCAACGTCGGTTTTTTTAGCCGACAAAATACAACATAATAACCATTATGTTGAGGGCGTCGTTGTTTATTAAGCCAGCACATATCCTTACAGAGTGAGTTTTATACCCACGCTATATAATGAAAAACCCCGCGCCTGAGCCTTAGAGCCTGTGCCATTAGATCGTGTTTACGATTATGGCACGGGCTTTTATTTTTGCCTTGGTAGGCATAAACAAAAATCAAGAGGTGATTCTGTTTGTTGGAAAAAGCAAAAGACACGCTTAGCACCGACGAAGTTGAAACTGCGTTAAGGCGATTCTTATGTCCGCTGTGTGCAAAGCATACGGTGCTGTGGCTGCTGCCCAATACCGAAATTAAAAATCTGCCCATAAAATGCAAACGGTGCGGCAAAGAAAGCATCGTAAACGTTGAACCTATCACAGAAGATTAAAAATCACGCACACCCCTGCGCATTTTTACAGATACTTACTCTTACCCCTCGCAAAAGACTATGTGTATAACCTAGGCACAAACGTTAAGCGTTTGTAATTTTTTATCAAAATTTGTAGTAAACACTTACAAAAGGGGAACCGGATGAAACAGGATGACTTGCGCCAAGCGCTTATTGACGGCACAATTCACGTCATAGCGCAAAAAGGGCTAGACAAAGCAACAACAAAAGCAATCAGCAACGCAACGGGTATCAACGAGGTATACATATACAGACTGTTCGAAAACAAAGAAAATCTGTTTGAAAAAGCTTTTGAACACCTTGACGAGCAGTTGGTAGACAAAGCTATGCTTCATATTGACGTTATGTATATGCCAGAGATGGATTACGAGTCAAGATGCCGCATTTACTTTTTGGCAATGTGGCGTTTTTTAGTGGGTAACAGAGATGAAATTCTTATGTACGTTCACTATTACTACTCGCCATATTTTAAAAGGTTTTCCATTTGTGCGCATAAACAGAGGTATGTCCCGCTTATAAATAAATTTAAGGATGCCTTTATAGACGAGGCAGAGGTGTGGATGATACTTAACCATATATTAAAC
>JAZQSG010000261.1:0-7427 GCA_045630025.1 Acutalibacteraceae bacterium | reverse complement strand
TGTCAGCGTCAAACAAACCTCGCCCTTTTGATCTGCCAATGCAATTGAAAAACGTTTTGCTTTTGGTATCAATTTACTTTTTAAAAGGGGTGTGCTATAATTAAAGCGTAAAAATCAAATCGCGCCCGCTTTGACGGTGGGCGAAGGGACGAAAGGGGTATTTTTTTATGAGATTTAAGGTGTTTGCGGCTGCTATGGCCCTTTGCATCTTTTTGTGTGGATGTGGTGCGCAAGTCCAAATTCAGCCCCAATCCAAAGAGCAATCTTCGGTTGCAGCACAAGGCAACGTGTTGAAAAAGGTTGCTTTGGGCATTACACCCGAGCAGCTGCTTAAGGTGCTTGAAAGTGAAGACGTTAAGATAAATTTCCCCGACTACACCGAAACCCGCATCCCCGATGATGTGCAGAGCGCACCTATGGATGGTCGAATTTACAATATGGCCGACCTAAGCTTTTATTACGAGACAAAGGATTACCGCCTTTTCTTCTCTTTTGACGAGCACGAAAAGCTGATCTCTATATCCTGCCGCGATGAAAAAATCGTTACTCCCAAGGGGCTGCAGGTGGGGGATAGCGCAAGCAAGGCAAAGGCCGTATACGGCAACTGCATTGAACAGGATGATAACCGAATAACCTTTAAAGCTCCCGACGGATACTTTTTTGTGTTTATTCAGGAAGATATAGTTACAAATTGGCTTTACAGTGATACCCTTGAATATCATAACAATTAACGTCAAAAAAGCGTGATAAAAGTTGTGAATTAATTTGTATTGACCGCGGTGGAATTTAACATTAAAATTTAATAGTGTTTCCTAATTTTAAAAGGCAGGATGTGACCTTATGCAGCAAGATGCAAAATTCGGTTATTCACCTAAAGAATATAAGCGGTTCAGGTGCTGGGCGTGGCTTATGCTGTTAAGCTTTGGCATCACCTATCTTTTCTTTTACAACGGTCGCCAAAACATAAACCTGGTTATGGATGAAATGGCAGCCGGCTTGGGTTCAACCACGGCGGCGATGGGTGTTGTTTCGTCTGCACTTTTTTGGTGTTATGCTTTCGGTCAGCTTATAAACGGCCGATTGGGCGCCTTTTTTGGCTATAAGCGTTTTATGATGGTGGGTGTTGTAGCATCCGCCGTGCTGAACATAATAATTTCATTTCAGCATTCAATAGGGGTTATAGCCGTGCTGTGGGGTCTTAACGGCTTTTTTCAATCAATGGTGTGGTCTAACGGCCTGGGCATACTCAACAAGTGGTGGCCAAAGAAAAACCGTGGCTTTGCTACGGGCCTTGCAACTGCATTTTCGGGCCTGGCGCAGGTGGTAACCTATATCACAATATGGTGGTGCAACACGCTAAATCCCGAATGGGGCTGGCGTGCCGCCTTCCGTTATCCTATGATACCTATGCTGCTTATGCTTGTTGCCTTCGTGTTTTTCTTTAAAGAAAAGCCGGAAGATATTGGGCTAAAGGCATTTGAAGAGGATGGTGCCGAAAAGGATGCCAGGGTGTCGGATCAAATAGCAAGCAAGGGCTATTTTTACCCCTACGTTATGCTTTTCAGAGAGCCCAAGGTTATCATTTTCTGCCTAATTTCAGCCATAGCAGGCGTTGGCCGCTATGGACTTATAACCTGGATACCAACCTATTTTTCAGACGTAATGGGTCTAACCATAAAAGACGGCGTGTTTACCTACATTTATTTGCCGCTCGGGCAGGCCTGCGCAATGTTTGTTTTTCCCATAATTACCGATAAGCTGTTGAAGGGTAAGCGAGAGCCAATGCTTATCATAGCGTCGGTTGTTACCTTTGTGGGCATGGTAGCTTTTCCTTTTATAAAAGCTCAAGGCACCGCATCTGCCATGCTTTTTGTGTTGGGCGTTTTTTCAATGGTAACAGGTGTTATATGGGCCATTGCGGGGGATATAGGCGGGCGAGCATTTTCGTCAACGGTGGTAGGCGTGTTTGATTGGGCGGTTTATATGGGCGCTGCAATTCAAGCGTCAATATTCGGCTTTGCCAAGGATAGCTTTGGTTGGCCGGCAATCTTTATAACCATCGGTTCGCTTTATATCATAATGCTGGTGCTTACCTTAATTGCCCGAAAGATGAAAACAAAACATATATAAAAAAGTGGAGTTTGATGCCTTCAAACTCCACTTTTTTTAATTAAAATAATCTTTAAGGTTAACCCTTAATAACGGTCTCCGATATTCTTACCGCTTCCATAGCGTCTTTGGCATAGTAATCGGCGCCTATTTTATCGGCATACGCCTTGGTTAAAACTGCGCCGCCCACAATGGTTTTGCACCAGGGCGCCTGCTCTTTTATTAAGCTAATGGTTTTTTCCATAGCCGGCACGGTGGTGGTCATCAGCGCGCTCAAGCCCACAATGGGTGCGTGCAATTCTACCACTTTTTGCACAATGCTTTCGGCAGGCACGTCTTTGCCCAAATCCACAACCTCAAAGCCGTAGTTTTCAAGCAGCAGCTTTACGATGTTTTTGCCTATATCGTGAATGTCGCCTTCAACGGTGGCAATAACAAATACTCCCTTTTCTTTGCTTTGTGCGGCAGTTGTGGTGGCTTTAATAACCTCAAATGCGCTTTTGGCTGACTCTGCGCTCATAAGCAGCTGGGGCAGATACACCTTTTTGCTTTCAAAGCCCTTGCCCACAACGTCCAACGCAGGAATAATCTCGTTGTTTACAATATCAAGGGGAGCGGTTGCTTCAATAAGGGCTCTGGTAAGCTCTGCCGCTTTGTCTTTAAGGCCGCAAATTATGGCCTTTTGAAGCTGCGAGCCATATTCGTCACTCGTTTTCTGCAGGGTAGTCAATTGTGTTGTAAGGGTAAATTGCTCGGCCACGTTAATATAATCGGCACAGTTGTCATCCAACCCCTTCAGGGCGCGGTAGGTGTAATATACCTTCATCATTTCGCCTGAATAGGGGTTCATAATGGCGGCCGAAAGCCCGTTTTCAAGAGCCATAGCAAAGAAAACGCTGTTAACCGCATCTCGATTGGGCAACCCGAAAGAAACGTTGGAAACGCCCAAAGAGGTGTGGCAACCAAGTTGATTTTTTATTATATTAAGTGCGCGCAAGGTGGTGACGGCGGCACGGTTATCGGCACTTACCGTCATAGCCAAAGTGTCAAAAACAATATCTTTTTTATCAATGCCGTATGCTTTTGCCTCGTCAATAATTCTGCGCGCAATTTCTACGCGACCCTCAACGGTGTCGGGTATGCCCGACTCGTCAAGGGTAAGGGCTACCACAACGCCACCGTATTTTTTAACCAGGGGAAAAACGGCGCTCATGCTTTCTTTTTTGCCGTTAACCGAATTTATAAGCGCTTTGCCGTTGTATCGGCGCAAAGCCACCTCCATAGCCAAGGGGTCGGCGGTATCTATTTGCAAGGGCAGGTCAGTTACTCCCTGCAGCTCGCACACCGCGGTTTTAAGCATATCCGCTTCATCAATATCGGGCAATCCCACGTTAACGTCAAGAATTTGCACGCCCTTATCCTGCTGGGCAATACCTTCCGACAGAATATAGTCAATATCCTTGTCAATCAAGGCCTGCTTAAAGCGCTTTTTGCCCGTGGGGTTTATTCTTTCGCCAATAAGCAGAGGGCTTTCGCCAAAGGTAACCGCGTGGGTGTAAGAGGAAACGGCAGTAAAGCTTTTTGCTAAAATTTCTTGTGCAGGTAAATTTTTGGTTGCCTCGCAAAGTGCGCTGATGTATTCGGGCGTTGTTCCGCAGCAACCGCCAACGGCGCGCACACCCTTTTTAACCATAATCGCCACGTCGTCGGCAAATTCTGCTGCATCAACGTCAAAAACTGTCTCGCCGTTAACCGACTTGGGCAGCCCTGCATTGGGCTTCATAACTACCGGCACAGATGCCAAGCCGAGCAGCTGCTCAACAACTCGGGTCAGCTGTTTTGGGCCTAACGAGCAGTTGACACCCAGGGCGTCAACCCCCATACCTTCAAGCAGAGCAACCATAGCGGCAGGGTCGGCACCCGTCATCAGCTTGCCGTCCTCACCGTAGGCGTTGGTAACGATTATGGGCAGGTCACAGCACTCCTTGGCAGCCAAAAGAGCGGCCTTGGTCTCGTAGCTGTCGTTCATGGTTTCAATTACAATCAAATCAACCCCGTATTTTACGCCCAGTGTTATGGTTTTTGCAAAAAGAGCCACGGCGTCCTCAAAGTCAAGGTCGCCCAAGGGCTTAAGCAGCTTGCCCGAAGGGCCAACGTCAAGGGCAATAAACTTTTCTTTTGTTGACACACTTTGCTCTTTGGCTTTTTTGGCGTTATAAACGGCGGCTTTTATTATTTCTTCCAAGCGGTCGTCGCCAAATTTCAAGCAGTTGGCGCCAAAGGTGTTGGTGCAAACAAGGTTGCTGCCGCTGTCGTAATAACTGCGGTGTATGTCGGTAATAACTTGGGGGTGAGTGACGTTCCACTCTTCAGGATGCTCACCGGGGACAAGGCCCTGCTTTTGAAGCAGAGTGCCCATACCGCCGTCAAGATATACTATGTTGGATTTTAAAAAATCTCTAAAGTTCATATTTCGCTCCTAAAGGTGCAGGTTAGGTTACTGCAGTTTTTGCATTTGCTTTTGTGGGTGCTGTTTTGGGAAGAAAGGCCAAAAATAGCCGTTACCGATTTTGATGGCGACATAATTAAACTGTCGTTTAAGGTAAGCCCAATGCGCCTTTCACAGTCTAAAAGGGCAAAAATCTCTTTTTGTGTGTCAAGGGCCAAATCGCCGTAGCCGGGGCTGAAGCGGTTATGAGCACACAACTGATTTTTTTCAGAAATATATCGGCAAAATTCATCGCAAAGGGCCTCTATACGCTCGGCACCAATGGCCTGCATAACCAGGGCCGCAGAGGGCGAAACGCGGCTGTATTTGGCAATAAGTCGGTCAAACTCGGCACCAAGGGTGGCGGCAAACATAACTGCCTTGTCGCAGTCCTTAAGGGCTTTGGAAAGACTTGCCGAACCAAATTTGCACACGCCAAAATCGCAAAAGCTTTCATCGGTTTTTACGTCAAGCTCCAAATAACAAACACGGTAGCACAGCTTTTCCTTTGCTTCGGCAAGACATTTTTGCAAAAGCTCGTCCAAGGCGGGGTCGGGCTCTTTGCAGCCGCAATATCGCAATATTTCTTTTTCGCTTACGGCTATGTCGGAAAAGCTTGCGCTTAAAAGGGTGCCGCTCATTTGCCCAAAATGGCCGACAGGTTGCTTTGAATTTTGGCGGCAACGTCGGGCTTGTTCATAGAATAAACGTGAACGTTGGTAATTCCGTTGGCGTAAAGGTCAATAATTTGGTCGGTGGCGTAGGCAATGCCTGCCTGCTTCATTGCCTCGGGGTCAGAGCCAAACTTATCCACCAAGCTTTTAAAGCGCTGGGGCATAAACGAGCCCGAAAGCTTAACGGCTCTGGCCACCTGGTTGGCGTTTGTTATGGGCATAATGCCGGGCACAACGGGCACGGTTATACCTGCCTCGCGAATTTTGTAAAGAAAATTATAAAGCAAATTGTTGTCAAAAAACATTTGGGTGGTCAAAAAATCGCAGCCGGCATCAACCTTTTCTTTAAGATAGGCAATATCTTCTTTTTGGTTGCTGCTTTCGGGATGAATTTCAGGATAACAAGCGCCGCCTATGCAAAAATCAGGATTGGTGGCTTTTAACTCAAGCACCAAATCAATGGCGTGTCGGTAATCCCAACCACTGCGGTCAGCCCCCTCAAGGTGAGAAGGAATATCGCCGCGAAGAGCCATAACGTTTTCGATACCTGCATCGGCAATTTCGCGGATTTTTTGAGCAACCGTCTCTTTGGTGGATGATACGCAGGTCAAATGCTCCAAGGTGGGAATGTCGTACAGCTTTTTCAGATTTTTAGCGATGTCAAGGGTGTATTGGCTTGTGCCGCCACCTGCACCGTAGGTAACGCTCATAAAGGCAGGACGAAGCTTTGCAATCTCTTCGGTAGCCTCTTTAACGCTTTGAAAGCCCATTTCGGTCTTAGGCGGAAAAACCTCAAAAGAAAGGGATAGCTTGTCTTTGTTGATAAGGTCTATTATTTTCACCTATATCACCTCGTTGATTATTTAATCCTTGTTTAGTTTATTATAACGCTAATATGTGGCCAAATCAATAGCGACAAAACAAAAAAGCGGAGGTTAACTCCGCTTTAATTGCAAATTATAACTCAACAAACCTGTATTCAGCCGCCGAGGTCTTGGCCGCAAGGCAAAGAGCCGCGCTTGCAATGCCTTGGGATAGGGGAGCGCAGGATTTGGCTTCGCCCTTCATAACGGCAATAAAGCTTTCAGCCAAAGCGGTATCACCGCCAAAGTGAGCACCCTTAGCGTTGGGATAACGATAGGTCTCAATCATATCCTCATCGTGGCGGTATAGGGTAATATCATCGGTATACCAATCAAATTCAAGGGTGCCCTTGTAACCGATAAAGCGAGCCCCTCGCTTGCCGGCCCCGTTACGCACGATAAAGTCCTGAGAATAAACCACGTGCATACCGCTATCGTATTGGATTATCACACTGCCGCTGTCCTCATTACCCGTGTCAACCGCAAAGCAACAATATTCTCCCTTGGGCATATTGTCGCCTGCCTTGTATACGTTTTCGGGGCTTTCGGGGCAGGTTTTAGCCTCAGCACAATCGGCACACTTAAGGCCGGCAGGCTTGTCACCCTTAAATATCTGCTTAGATGTCATTGCACACAAGCGAACAGGCTTCAAATCAGCCAAAATATAGTTTATATAATCCAAATCGTGGGTGGCCTTTTGCAAAAACAATCCGCCCGTTTCGTTCTCATCGCGATACCACTTGTGGTAATATCCGCGAGCATAGGTCACGTTGTCATAGGCCTGCACGTGTTCAACCTTGCCAATCTTGCCCGAATCAATCAGCTCTTTTATAAATACCAATTTTTTCGAGGTACGCAAGGGGAATGATACCACCGTCTTATCCTCCATCTTGGGGATGGATTTCAGCCTTTCCAGGTCATCATAAGTGGTGCAAACCGGCTTTTCCAAAAACAAGGGCAAATCATATTTAGCCACCAACAAGGCATAATGGGTGTGAAGTGAGCAACGTGTGCCAATCAGCACTCCGTCTAATTCTTCATTTTTCAGCATTTCATCGGCATCGGTATAATACCTAACCTCGCTGTACTTTTCGTCGGCAAGATTTACACTCTTCACCTTTTCAATATCAATATCGCAAACGCAGGTCAAAACTGCCTCGCCTTTGCTGACACTCAGTATCTTTTCAATAACCGAGGTAATTCTGTTGCCGCATCCGATAACTCCCATTTTAAGCATAATTATTACTCCTTTAAGGCAAAGTGTTATTTATTGCAGAAGTCGGATCGTAGCCA
>JAZQSG010000260.1:0-8188 GCA_045630025.1 Acutalibacteraceae bacterium | reverse complement strand
CACGACAAACAATATAAAATCAAATTTTATAGGCAAATTTAATTAATTAGGTTGACAAAACAGTTTTGTGATTGTATAATAATGTGGCGTTAAAAAATGTCTCGATAGCTCAGCTGGATAGAGCATCTGCCTTCTAAGCAGAGGGTCGGGGGTTCGAGTCCCTCTCGGGACGCCAAAAATCCCGTGCAACGTAAGTTGGGCGGGATTTTTACTTTTTACTTCTTACCTCTTCACTCTTACCTCAACCAAAACTCCTAACGGGATTTTTGGGAAGTAATAGGTAAGAGGTAATAAGTATTGCGGATTTGCCGCTTTTATGCTATAATTCACTCAAGGAGATGGTTTGATGAATACTAATGTGAGAATTAGAAGAATTATTGCTTGGATTATAGATTGGAATTTATCCGGGCTGCCTTGCTTGTTATATACGACCATATATATAGATGTATTTGAACGACCTTCATTTCAAAATATTGGTTACATATTAATTTTTATGCTGTTAGTATTTCTTTATCCGGTTACTTTTGTATTTAGAGATGTAATTTTTAAAGGTCGCAGTATTGGAAAGCGTATTTTCGGATTGTATGTTTTGGATAAAAACACTAATGAACCTGCATCTATTAAACAAAGAATAATCAGAAATTTATTTTTCTTTATTTATCCTGTTGATGGTATTATTTTGATTGTTACTAAAGAGTCAATAGGAGATAAGGCAGTTAATACAACAGTTGTAAAGAAATAATTTGGTTTTCAGGCACATTTCATTCGTGTCGTTAAGTTCAAAACTCCCAAAAAACTCTCGTTCTTCGGAACGAGAGTTTTTTATCTAATTCGACAGGGTTGATGGTATACAGCACCGCATTGATTTATTTTTATCTTTATGCTATACTGTAATTAAGGCGGTGTAAAATATGAATTTGAGCTTTTCACAAATTAAAGATATAACTATAGGATCGGTTAGAATAGAAGAAAATAAAGATGGAATAAGCTTTTACCGCTTCACAGAGCAACAAGAAGAGTTGTACAAAAAACGTAGTGACGATTTTTATATGAAAACATTTTCTACGTCTGGTGTAACGATGCGCTTTCACACTAACAGTAGCTCTTTATTTTTAAAAGCGGAAGTTGCAAAGGGAAGCTCAAGAACTTATTTTTCGTTTGACGTATTTGTTAACGGTGAATTGTTGGATACTTTAAATAACTATTCTGATACGAATATGCCCCGTGATTATACTAAAGCAGTTTATCCTTTGGGAGAATTTTCGAAGCGATTTGATTTAGGCGATGGCGAAAAGGATGTGTGCATTTATTTTCCTTGGTCGGTAAGTGTAGTTTTAAAACAAATTTCACTTGATAACGGCTGTGTAATTGTACCCTTAATTCCTTCTAAAAAGATGCTTAGCTTTGGCGATTCAATATCTCAGGGATATGATTCATTGAATCCAAGCAGCAAATACCTTACAAAGCTTGCAAATTTGCTTGATGCAGAGGAAATTAACAAGGCAATTGGTGGAGAAATATTTTTTCCAGAGCTTGCTGCCGCAAAAGAGAACTTTGCCCCCGATTTTATTACTGTTGCATATGGCTCTAACGATTGGAACAAATGCACGAAAGAAGAGTTTACGCATAATTGCGAGAGATTTTTTTGCAACTTAAGCAAAAACTATCCAAATTCTAAAATTTTAGTTATTACGCCTATATGGCGTAAGGATTTGAATGAACCCAGGCAATTTGGTGAATTTAAAGAGGTAGAACGTTTTATACATAATCAGATTAAAAAGTATAACAATATGACCGTTGTTAGCGGATTTGAGTTTGTTCCGTTTGAAGAAAAATATTTTGCTGATTTACGCTTACATCCAAATAACGATGGTTTTGCACATTATTATGCAAATCTTGTAAATGAAATAAAAGGATTGCTGTGATGTTTATAACAGCAACTATAATTGCTTCTTTATATTTAATTAATTAAAACAAGACCCCGTTTAAAGGGAGTTGCGGTTAGGGATAAACCGCCTAAAAAAGCAAATTTTTGCGGCCTAATATGTTAAAAAGCCACGATACGCGTCAAAAACGAGGTTTTGTTTTTTTAATTTAAAATACCCAAAAGAATAAATATACCCCCCTATTGACAATATACCCCGGTAGGGTATATATTTAATTTGGAGGATGAAATATGGATAATATTTGTTGCAACAAAAAAACCAAACGCAGTTTGGAAGAAAAAAAGCGTGTAATCAGCAGACTTAACAGGATTAGCGGTCAAATTAACGGCATTAAAAATATGATTGAGAGCGATGCCTATTGTAACGACGTGCTTATCCAATTATCTGCCGTTGAAAATTCAGTAAAAAGCTTATCGTCTCACATATTAGAAAATCATTTGTATACTTGTGTAGCAAGAGATTTAGAAAACGGTGAGATAGATACAGTTGATGAATTAATAAGTTTATTTAAGCGATTCAACAAATAAAGGAGGTGAAAACATGAATAAATACGTAATTTGTGAAAAGTGCGGCGCCTTGGTTAAGGTTTTAATCGATTGCACTTGTGAAAATTGCGGCATCAAATGCTGCGGTGAAACCATGAAAGAAATTTCTGAAGAAGAAGCAAACAAGAAGTTAGAGGATAAGCAGTAATATAGATATTATTTCTGTTTAAAAGCTGATAACACCCTCTGTTGTCTGTAAGGCGACAGAGGGTGTTTGTTATTATTTTTTCACCTTTATTTTATGTTGAATATACGAATTCCGTATGTTATAATGCACACATATTAACAATTTGGTGGTGATTTTAATGAAAAGACCTTTATTTGTTTTTGCAGGTCAATCAAATATGATGGGTGCGGCTGTTTTACCGCCCAAAAATCAAATTAATTATAAATACAGCTTTGAATATTTGCATAAAGCAAAGCGTTTTGGTTGTGCGGAAGGTGAGTATAAAACCTTTGGATTTCCTGTGGGCGAGTTTAGTTACATCGATATTAAAGCTGCCTACGGTGATATCACAACTGCCGAAAACAAAAGCACTCTTTCAAACTATCGTGATAACGCTTATTTTGGCCCTTCTATGAATAACCTTAAGTGCGAGAACGACAGATCGGTTTCGCCTTTTATATCATATAGTGAGTTTGATAACCGCTGCGGCGTAAGTTTGGCGCCTTATATTGTTGAACAGCTTGAAAAGCAGGGATATTGCTGCGCCTATACTCATATTGCAAAAGGCGGTGTGCCCATTAAGTATTTTCTTGAGGGTGATGCAGCTGAATATTTTTATCAAAAGGTTGCCGATTTTTTTAAAGACGCAGAATTTCGCTTTGCAGAAGACGATATATCTGATAAGGTTCTTTTATGGCTTCAGGGCGAAAGTGATGCTGCAAGGGGATATAATAGCTATTACGACGGTTTGGAAAAGTTGTGGAACAAATCTAAAGCTCTTGGCTTTACTAAACTTATGATTGTAAGGGTAGACCCCTTCGGCAATAACGATATAGTTGACGTTATGCGAGCTCAGGAGGATTTTTGTAAAAACGTCGAAGATGCTTATATGATTACCCGTGTTGCTTCCTATTTAGAGTGTTATAGATATACAAAACTGCCTTACGTTAAGATAGTTCCAGAGTTTTTGAATTGCCGCGATAGTTGCTACGGTTATGATAACGAGCATATAAACGAGCAGGGCTTTAAGGTAATATCAAAATATGCGACGCCAAACATAATACGTGTTTTGTTTGAAAACGCACAACCTGTTTTAGAAGAAGAACTTGTTTTGGCGCTTGCTGATAAAATATAAATTATTGGAAGTTGAGTGATGTGTTGTGAACAAAAAGGTTATACTTATTTCAATTGACGGCATGCGGGCCGATGGGCTTAAGCAGTGCGGCAGCCAACACCTTGAAAAGCTTGAAAAAATTTGTGCATACACCTATGATGCCCGATCTATGAATCCTTCTGTAACCTTGCCCTGCCATTTTTCAATGGCTCATTCGGTAACGCCTCAGCGCCACGGAATTCTTACCAATAGTTACGTGCCCCAGGTAAGACCTATCGATGGAATATTTGAAAAAATCAAGGCCGCCGGTGGCATTAGCGCCATGCTTTACGGATGGGAACCTATCAGAGATATTGCAACTCCCGGTGCTTTAAAATTTTCAAAATACACAAATGCATATCAAGAAGAAAGCTGTGATACGGTTTTAACCTATGAGGCAGAGGAGCTGATTGAACGCTACAAGCCCGATTTTATATTTTTGTATATGGTTGAAACTGATGAAAAGGGTGGCCACGATAACGGTTGGATGAGCGACGAGTATTTAAATAGGGTTGCTATAGGTATTGATAACGCCAACCGATTGATTGAAAAATATGGTGATGAATATACCGTTATCATTATGTCTGACCACGGCGGTCACGGAAGAACCCACGGTTCTGATCTTGATGAAGATATGATAGTTCCTTTATTTATTTATGGCTCTGATTTTGTGCCCGGTGAAAACTTAAACAACGTTTCATTGCTGGATATTGCACCTACAATCGCAGCTGTTATGGGCATTGCTCAAGATCCCGATTGGGAAGGCAGATCTTTAATTAACAAATAAACTTTAAAACAAAGCCCGGTTTGCTTAAGCAGGTTGGGTTTTGATTTTTTAAATAAAGTGCCGTTTGTTGACAATTAAATGTAAAAAGAGTATAATTGCTTATAATGAAATTGAACCATAAGGTGCATAAAATATGAAAAAATTGGTTTGTATAATTGTTGCTTTTATTGTTGTAGCGCTGGGTGCCGTTTTTGTGCCAAAGCTTTTCCACACTTGTGATGATTGCCAAAGCTTTTTTGTTGGTACGGGTTATGAGCCGGTTGCAATTGCCGAATGGTTTACCGACGAAAATGAAAACTACGCCATTTGTAAAAAATGCGCGCAAATCCATCACGTTGTCGAAATTCAGGCAGGTGCCGATGTGGATGATTTTAAAAAAGGATTGTTCGATTAATTTTTTTCGGAGGTAACATGAGTAGTTTATTGTTTTTGATAGCTTCGGTTGTTTGTTTTGTTGCTTCAATAGTTGTTGCAATTGTTGGGCGCAAAAAGAATGGGGCATTTAAAATTACCAACGCTCTTTTCGTTGGTGTTGTTTTGTCGGCAATTATTCTTTTTGTTCCGATATATCTTAATAATTTCAAGTCGAGCGATTGCGGAATATTCGAAACTGTGCTTATTTCTATTCACAATATGATTCGTCTTTTCATCGTTGATGGCGAGTTTGATTTTGTGGTTAAAAACCTTCCTGATGCTGCCCCTTGGGTTGTAAGGGCATATACCGTAATGTTTTCAGTGCTTTTTGTTTTTGCGCCTGTTTTAACATTTGGCTTTGTACTTTCCTTCTTTAAAAACGCCTCTGCATACAGACGTTATATTACCAATTTTAATCGTGATACCTACGTTTTTTCTGAACTTAACGAAAAGTCGCTGTCGTTGGCTACCAGCTTGTTTGAAGGCGATAAGAAAAGAGTGATCGTCTTTACCGACGTTTTCGAAAAAGACGATGAGGACGGCTTTGAGTTAATAGATAAAGCTAAAAAGCTTGGTGCAATTTGCTTTAGAAAAGATATTGTTACAATCAATTTTTCTTTTCATAGCAAAAACAGTAAAATCAGCTTCTTTGTAATGGGTAATAACAATACCGAAAACATTACCCAGTCGTTAAAGCTTATTGAACTTTACAAAAACCGTGACAATTCAAATCTTTATGTATTTTCTACTCAGGTAGAATCTGAAATTTTGCTTTCTAATGCTATCAAAAATCTTACTAATCAAGCTTCGGTTAAGCTTAAGGTACGCAGAATCAACGAGGTTAGGTCTTTGATTTACCGCAACCTTTACGACAGAGGATACGAAACAATTTTCAAAAGCGCGCTGGATGACGGTACCGACGTTAAAAAAATTAACGCCGTCGTTGTTGGCTTGGGTCAGCACGGTAGTGAAATGACCAAAGCTTTAACTTGGTTTGGCCAGATGACCGACTACTTGATTAACGTAGATGCTTTTGACATTACCGATAATTGTGCTGACAAATTTGCGTCAGAATGTCCTGAATTAGTTGCCTTCAGCGGTAAGCTCGATATAAAAGGTGAGTCTAAATATACTGTTAATATTCACACTTCGGTTGACGTTGAATCGGCAGAGTTTGATAAAAGGTTTGCCTTGTTGCCTCAAGCCACTTATGTTTTTGTTTCTTTGGGAACCGATGAGAAAAACATTTCTGCAGCTGTAAAAATAAGAACCTTGTGTGAAAGATTGGGCTATAATCCTCAAATTCAAGCTATAGTTTACAACAGTGAAAAGAAAAACGCTTTAACAGGGATAACTAATTTTAAGGGCCAAAAATATAACGTTGATTATATTGGCGATATGGCAGAGTCATATTCTGAATCGGTTGTTTTAGATTCTGATGTAGAGGCAGCTGCACTTGCACGTCATTTAAAATGGGGCCAAGAGAGCGATTTTTGGTGTTATGATTATAACTATAAATCGTCGGTTGCGTCTGCAATTCATCATAAGATGAAGATTTTGTGCGGTGTTCCCGGTGCTGACAAAGCGCCTTCTGAACGAACCGAAGCGGAGTTGTGGGATCTTCGTGTGCTTGAGCATTGTAGGTGGAACGCTTACACTCGCTCTGTTGGCTACGTTTGGGGCGGAACTACTGATAAATACGGCAGAAATGATTTGGCAAAGACTCATAACTGCCTTGTGCCTTTCTATGAGCTTCCCATAAGCGAGCAAATTAAGGATGACGACTAATTTAAAAATCACCGAGCTTGTCTCGGTGATTTTTTGATTATTTAATCACGAATAAAGCTCTTGTTTAATCAAAAAATATTCATGCGGCAAATGGATTGTAATTTGTATTTTTGTACAAATTTTTATTGCAATGCCCAATAAAATTATTTGTCAATTATATTGATTTTTTCTTAATATTGTGTTATCATCAATCTGTAAATTTTGTCGGATAACCGACTATTCATTTTTGAAGGGATGTAAGTGTTTATGAAAAAACTTTACGAAGGAAAAACCAAAGACGTTTTCGAGCTTGACAATGGTAATGTAATGCTTAAGTTTAAGGACGATTGCACCGGTAAAGACGGCGTGTTTGATCCGGGCGAAAACAGCGTTGGCCTTACTATCGAAGGTATCGGCAAGGCAAATCTTCGCACTTCTGTTTATTATTTTGATATGCTTAAAGAAGCCGGCGTTAAAACTCACTACGTTAGCGCAGATGTAGACAATGCAACTATGGAAGTTCTTCCCGCTACTGTTTTTGGTCACGGCCTCGAGGTTATTTGCCGTTTGGTTGCAACCGGCAGCTTCATCCGCAGATATGGCGAATATATGGCAGACGGCACCGTTCTTGAGGGTGGTTACGTAGAATGCACCTTTAAGAATGATGAAAAGGGTGATCCCCTTGTAACCAGCGAGGGCTTGGCTGCTCTTGGTGTTATGTCTGAAGAAATGTTCGCCAGCATGAAAGAGCAAACTCTTAAAATCACCAAGATTGTTGCTGACGATCTTAAGACTATCGGCCTTGATCTTTGGGATATTAAGTTTGAGTTTGGCTACAACAATGGCGAAGTTATTTTGATTGACGAAATCGCTTCAGGCAATATGCGCGTTTATAAAGACGGCAAAATTGTTGATCCTGTTGAACTTACTAAGCTTATTCTTAACAGATAAAACTTTAAGGCCTCGATAAAAACGAGGCCTTGATTTTTAAGGTGATATTATGGAACGTGAAAAATTTGGCTCCAGATTGGGCTTTATACTCATATCCGCCGGCTGTGCAATCGGTCTTGGCAACGTTTGGCGTTTTCCTTATATTGTTGGTCAATATGGTGGCGCTGCCTTTATTTTAATATATTTGCTTTTTTTGGTGTTGTTCGGTTTGCCGATTATGACTATGGAGTTTTCTGTTGGTCGCGCAAGTCAACGCAGCATCGCCAGCTCGTTTGATGCTTTGGAGCCCAAGGGCACCAAGTGGCATCATATAGGATGGGTCGGTATGGCAGGTAACTATCTGCTTATGATGTTTTATACCACCATTACCGGCTTAATGTTTGCCTATCTGTTTAAAATGGCTAAGGGCGATTTTGTTATTCCCAAGTCATACGTTGGCAACGAAAGTGCCTACATTAA
>JAZQSG010000259.1:0-6034 GCA_045630025.1 Acutalibacteraceae bacterium | reverse complement strand
GCCGTCGCCAAATTTACCGCCTGCGTGCAGAATGGTAAATACAACCTCAACGGTGGGAATGCCCATTTTTGGGTGAATACCAACGGGTATACCACGGCCGTTATCGGTTACCCTGATGATGTTTTGAGGCAAAATGTCAACCTCTATATGGGTACAGTAGCCGGCCAACGCCTCGTCTATTGAGTTGTCGACGATTTCGTATACAAGATGGTGCAATCCCAATTCACCGGTTGAGCCGATATACATACCGGGACGCTTACGCACCGCCTCAAGACCCTCGAGCACCTGTATGGATGACTCGTCATAGGCCTCGGTAACGGTTGCATTCAGGATGTTTACGCTGTTGTTTTCGTTACTCACTTTTTATCTCCTATCCGCCGATTTCGGCCATAGTTTGTGTTATAATGGTTATGGTTAGTCGAAACAAACTTGTTTCGACACAAAAACTTTGATTTTGCGGCAAATTTTCTTTGAAAATTTGTCCATTTCCATTGCAATTAATGTTGTGCAAAATTAAATCATAGAATTTAATTTTGCTATATCCGCTTAAAAAGCGGCTTGTCGAAGCGCTTTCAAGCGTTTCGACAAACAACAATCATTATACCGTTTCTTCTTTTATATCAAACTTGAAAAGTTTAAAAGAACGCTTTAACAGTGTTGTTGATGATATTTGCGAAAGATAAATTATTCTGCCGCTTTTTCTTTCCTTGCTGCGGCAAACTATAAAGGTTTTGGGCAGCTCGTTGGTGATGCTTACCACGTCACCCTGCTGCTCGGCTGCCGTAAGATAATCACGGGTACGCTTTGAGTTGGTTGAGGTGTCAAGGTCAAATATGCCGATTATATCCTTTTGCATTATTGAAATATCTTGACCCAAATGGATATACACGCTGCCCCACCCCTTATCAATTTTCGTTAATTATTGACCCGTTCTTCATTTTTATGGCGGCTCCGTCCTTTAACAGCTTTACCGATGAGGGGTCGCAGCAGGTGATAAATACCTGCCAATCCTTTATATGGTTTAAAATATATTCCTGCCTGCCCTCGTCAAGCTCGCTCATAACGTCGTCCAGCAACGCCACGGGGTGCTCGCCCGAAACTTGGGTCATAACTGCCGCCTCGCTCATTTTAAGGGCTATAACCGCCGACCGCTGCTGCCCCTGTGAGGCATATGCACGGGCGTCGGTGCCGTTTACCGTTACATACAGCTCGTCACGGTGAGGCCCAACCGAGGTTGTGCCTGCGGCTATATCGCTTTGATACGCTTCTTTTAGCGACGAAAGAAGCGAATCGGCGCTTTCGCCGCCTGTGGATATATAGCTAAGCCCAAGCACCTCTTTACCCCCCGATATTCCGCCGTAAATATCGCCTATATGCTCTTTAAGGCGGTCGATATATCGGTTGCGGTACTCAATTATTTTATAGCCCAGCTTTGCCAGCTCGGTATCATATACCTCAAGCATATCGTAAAGCTGACTGTGATATTTAACGTCCCTTAAAATTGCGTTGCGCTGGGCAAGGCAATGGGTATAGCTTTTTAAAAGGTTAATGTATTTTGGCCAAAGCTGACCTATGGCAGTATCTATAAAACGCCGTCTTTCGCTTGGCCCGTCCTTAATAAGTGAAAGGTGGGTAGGTGAAAAAACAACCGCGTTAAAATTGCCTGCCAGCTCGCCCGATGATTTTAATGCAACACCGTCAAGGGTTGCCTGTCGACGCCCACCTATATCAAGGGTGGATTTATGGGCTCCGTCCTTTGCCTCAAAATTTAAGGTTAGTCGTGCTCCCTCTTGCCCGTGAGCAACACATTCGCCGTCTTTTGCGCCCCTAAAAGAGCGGGCGCCCGTAAAAAGCCACAGCGCCTCAAGCAAATTGGTTTTGCCCTGGGCATTGTCGCCGTATATTACGTTTACAGAGGGGTGGCAGATTAACTGCCCCGCCTTTAAATTGCGAAAATTTTGAAATTGAACGTCTACCGCTTTCAAGGTTAATCCTCCCTGACTACAGTAACACTTTGTCCCTCAAAATCTATCCTTTCACCGCCAAACAGCTTTTTACCTCTTGCAGTGCAAACCTCGCCATTTACCTTAACCATACCCTCGGTAATAACGATTTTTGCCTGACCGCCCGTGCCAACGAGCCCTGCAAACTTTAAAAATGCATCAAGACGAATAAAAGGCGTGTTAATTGCAACCCTTTCTATCATCTTATTTTTACCGGCAAAACAACGAATACAAAGCTGTCACCCTCGGTAGGCACGATTGTAATGGGTGAAAGGGGGCTGCCGATGTTGATTTTTACCCGGTCGGTTTCGGAAGCGCGCAGGGCCTCAAGCAAATATTTGCTGTTAAAGCCCATATTAACCTCTTCACCGCTCATTTCAACGTTAATTTCGTCGCGCGCGTTACCGATTTCGGTCATACAGCTGGCACAAAATACTCCTTCGCTAAAGTTGCATACGATAGGAGTTTTAAGACGCTCGATAATAACCTGGCTTATACGCTCTATAGTGCTGGTCATTTCACTTGTGTTGGCAGTAACGGTTGTGGTAAACACGGTGGGAACTGCTCGGGTATAATCAAAATATTCACCGTCTAACAAGCGAGAAATTACTTTGTAGCCGTCTACCTCAAATACGATATGCCTTGTAGATGCCTTAAGGGTGATATCGTTGCCGTCAGATATAAGCTTAAGCACCTCGCTGAGGGCCTTTGCAGGAACGGTAAACTGCAACTCAATATCGGTATCTACCTTTTCGCTGCGGATTGATATGCGATAGCCGTCCATACCAACCATTTTAAGTACGCCGCCGCTGATTTTAAAGTTGATGCCGGTTAAAATGGGTTTGGATGAGCCAACGTCGGCAACTGCAAAAGCGGTTTGACGCACCATTGATTGCAAAACGTCGGTGGGAAGGGTAACCTTTTGCCCGTTATCAACGGTAGGCAGCTCGGGATATTCATCGGGATTGATTGAAAGCAAGCTGAATTCACTTCTGCCGCTGGTTATTTTGCAAAGATTTCTTTCGTCAACGCTGATTGTTACCCCATCTTCAGGCAGACGGCGAACAATATCGCAAAAAAGCTTTGCTTCAACAACTGCAACACCCTCTTTATCAATGGCTGCAGGAATTTCGGTGGTCATGCCCAGCTCAAGATCGTAACCGAAAAGTGAAAGCTTGTTGCCCTTTGCGGTCATAAGTATACCTGAAAGTACGGGCAAGGGTGATTTTACCGATACAACTCTGGATATGTGATTTGCAGCTACGCTAAGCTCTTGCTTTGAACAGGTGAGTTTCATTAGGTTCAGTCCTTTCATAACCCTTTTGGGTTATATAAATAAATAATAGATAGTAGATAACAGTAGGGGCTGTCAAATTTTTAAAAAGTGGATTTTTTGCAGTGGACAAGCCATTTTAATTTTAACTGCCGCTTTTTAAATTTTGTCAAAACTTGTGTACCATTAATGGGGTATTAAAAAGTCTGTTGAAAACCCTTTTGTTAGTGTTTAAAATTTTGTTAAAAATCAGGGCTTAAGATTTTTAATTATATCTTCAATGGTTTCTTTTTCTTTAGGGTTGGTTTCCATCATTGCTTTAACCTTGTTGATGGAGTAGTGAACGGTTGAATGATCTTTTCCAAAGAATGCGCCAATCTCGTCAAGGGGAAGGCCGGTAACCTCGCGTATAATGTACATAGAGATGTGGCGGCTTTTTGCAACAACCGCATTTTGCTTTTTGGAAAGCAGTGTTTCGGAATCGGTTTGATAGGTGCGGGCAACCTCTTCTATAATTTTTGAGGGAGAGGCGGGCTCAGGCAGCTGACCGATTTTAATATCGCGTATAACGCCTGCTACTATGCTGCGCGTAATGCCCTCTTTTTCAAATTGGGAGATTGCAGAAAGCTTTTTGATTGCACCTTCAAGCTGGCGGGCGTTTTGGGTAATTTGCTCGGCGATATAATAAACAATATCGTCGGTAAGCTTCATATTGTTTTCCCGCAGGTTGCGCTTTATAATGCCCACGCGTGTTTCAAAGTCGGGCATTTGAATGTCGCAGGGCAAACCTGCCACAAGACGTGTTTTAATTCGGTCTTCCAGGGTTTTGATTTCGCCAATGGGTCGGTCGCAGGTAACTATTATCTGCTTGCCCGATTGGAAAAGGGCGTTAAAGGTGTTAAAAAATTCTTCCTGAACAGAGGTTTTACCTGCAATAAAGTGAATATCGTCAATAAGCAAAACGTCTACCGAACGCATCTGGTCGCGAACCTCGGCCATATTGTTGCTGTGAATGCCGGTAATTACGTCGTTTGTAAATTCTTCCGAACGGATGTATTTAAGCTTTTTGTCGGGATATTTTGCTTTTATGTAGTTGTAAATTGCAAGTGCAAGGTGGGTTTTGCCAACACCCGACTGACCGTAAAGCACGAGAGGGTTGTAGCTGATGGCAGGGAACTTTTCTGCTACCGAGCGTGATGCGGCAAAGGCAAAGCTGTTTGAATCGCCAACAACGTAGTTTGCAAAGGTGTAGGTTGAAAGAATATCTACGGGGTCTTCATCAAAATTATCGTTGGCTTCATCGGTTTCGCAAATGAACTTTACAATGGGTTCAATACCGATAGTTTCTTTAAAGGTTTCAAGCAAAACGGGAAGGTAGTTTTGGCTTATTACGTCACGGTACATTTCGGTGGGTACGCTGACGGTAAAGGTGGCACCGTCAAAGTTAAGAGGAGTCATATATTGAAGCCAGGTGTTGTATGCAACTACCGAAACGTGTTTGCGACAATTTTCGATGGCCATAGACCATAAATCTTTAAAATTTTGCACGTCTTTTTCTCCTTTAATTTTACTTAATTTAACGCCAAATTCGGCGGCTTTTTTGCTTAAAAAATTACTACATAAATTACCTTCAAATTATAGCATAAAATCATATTTAATTCAAGGGATTTTACAAAAGTTTTCAACAAAAATAAGTATATTTTTTTGAAAAAATTAAAGCAATAAAAAAAGCACTTTACAAAGCATAAAAATAGGTGTATAATCGGCTTGTAAACAGAGTAGATCGGTGCGCGTTAAGTGTTGTTCGGACGGGGAGTTGCCGAATAAACGAAAAGGCATTTGCCTTGCGGTGCAGCGGTCGCATCCCGCTGATTGAAAATGAAGAATTCACTCCGTTTTCATAAGCGTTATGCAAATATGAAAACGGAGGTTTTTTATGTCTAAAAAAGCAAAACAAATACGACTGCTGACCCTGTCAAGCATAATGGCGTCGCTATACATTATGCTTGACCTTGTAACCGAGTATTATATAGCGCCCGCTTTTGGGGGAAATTTAAAAATTTCCATAAGCGGTTTGCCCGTAATTATAGTTTCTATAATTGGCGGCCCCTTGTGGGGTGCGGCAACCGGATTTATAGGCGAATTTATAGTGCAAATTCTTACCTACGGTCTAACTCCTACCACCATACTATGGGTTATACCCAGCGCGGCGCGTGGACTTTTAATGGGTTTGCTTTTTATCGCCTTTAAAAAAAGCATGAACTACTTTTTAATTATTTTGGAATCATCCGTAAG
Organism: Acutalibacteraceae bacterium; assembly: GCA_045630025.1. Taxonomy (GTDB): domain Bacteria; phylum Bacillota; class Clostridia; order Oscillospirales; family Acutalibacteraceae; genus RGIG2206. The sequence continues at coordinate 463 of JAZQSG010000259.1, read as the reverse complement.
CGCAGTAATAGTAACCCTTTTAAATACCGCGGGAATGTATATAGACAGCTTGATTTATAAATATTCCGTTGCCGCCGTTATTGCCAACCTGCCCACGCGAATTTTAACGGGTGTTGTTTCGGCAATAGTTATGGCAATTTTGCTGCCGCCAATAGTAAAGCTGTTAAACAAAATAATAATTAAAACCTAAAAAAAGCACCTCAGCAATTTTGCTGGGGTGCTTTTTTTTGTATAATGAAAACCACGCGATAGTCGCGTGGTTCAAAAGAGCTTTAGCGATGAACAGAAATCGTAGAAATCAAAGGCAAACGCAGAAAGTGTATTATGTTATGCCTCCCTCTGACGAGGGAGGTGGATTTTTGCGAAGCAAAAAGACGGAGGGAGAGAAAACGAAAGACTACCCCTCAGTCGGCTGCCACCGACAGCTCCCCTGACAAGGGGAGCCGGCAAAGACTTACAACCC
>JAZQSG010000258.1:0-4962 GCA_045630025.1 Acutalibacteraceae bacterium | reverse complement strand
TGAAAATTATTAAGCGAAGCGGCGCCGAGATGGATTTTGACCGCCTTAAAATTGAAATTGCCGTATCAAAGGCCAACGAAAGCGTTGTGCCCAGCGCCCGCATGAGCGAAATTCAAATTAAGCGCATAGCCGAAGACGTTGAAAGTGCCGCGTTAAACGCAGGTCGCTCGCTGAGCGTTGAAGAAATTCAAGATATGGTGGAAGATCAGATTATGAATCAGCGCGCCTTTGAGGTAGCCCGCAGATACATAACCTATCGTTACAACCGCGCCCTTGTGCGCAAGGCCAACACCACCGACGAGCAGATTTTAAGTCTTATTGAGTGCAATAACGAAGAGGTTAAGCAGGAAAATTCCAACAAAAACCCCACCGTCAACAGCGTTCAGCGTGACTATATGGCAGGTGAGGTAAGCAAGGATATTACCAAGCGATTGCTGCTGCCTGCCGACATTGTTGAGGCCCACGAGCAAGGCATCATCCATTTTCACGATGCCGACTATTTTGCCCAGCATATGCACAACTGCGACCTTGTTAACCTTGAGGATATGCTGCAAAACGGCACGGTTATAAGCGGCACCCTTATTGAAAAGCCCCACAGCTTTTCTACCGCCTGCAACATTGCCACCCAGATTATCGCTCAGGTGGCATCCTGCCAATACGGCGGTCAAAGCATAAGTCTTACCCACCTTGCCCCCTTCGTTGACGTAAGCCGCAAAAAAATACGCGCCCAGGTTGAAAAAGAGATGGCTAAAATCGGCAATACCCTTAGCGAGGAAAAGCTGAGCGCCATTACCGAGCTGCGCTTGCTGGAAGAAATTAAAAACGGCGTGCAGATGATTCAGTATCAGGTGGTTACCCTTATGACCACCAACGGTCAGGCGCCATTCGTTACCGTGTTTATGTATCTTAACGAGGCCAAAAACAAGCAAGAAAAGAAGGATTTGGCCCTTATTATAGAAGAAACCCTGCGCCAACGCTATCAAGGCGTAAAGAACGAAAAGGGCGTGTGGATTACCCCCGCCTTCCCCAAGCTGATTTACGTGCTTGAAGAAGACAACATCCACAAAAACAGCCCCTATTATTACCTTACCGAGTTGGCGGCCAAATGCACCGCCACGCGCCTTGTGCCCGACTATATATCTGAAAAGATTATGCTTCAAAACAAGGTGGATAAAAACGGCGAGGGCCATTGCTACACCTGCATGGGCTGCCGCAGCTTTCTTACCCCCTATATTGATGAGAATGGCAAACCAAAATATTACGGCCGCTTTAACCAAGGCGTTGTAACCGTAAACCTGGTTGACATCGGCTTGTCGGCACAAGGGGATATGAATAAGTTCCGCAAGGTTTTTGACGAGCGTATGGAGCTTTGCCACCGCGCCTTGCAATGCCGCCACGAGCGTTTGACGGGCACCCTTTCGGATGCCGCCCCCATCTTGTGGCAGCACGGTGCTTTGCTTCGCCTTAACAAGGGCGAAACCATTGACAAATATTTGCACGGCGGCTACTCTACCCTGTCGCTTGGCTATGCCGGCTTGTGGGAGTGCGTTTACGCCCTTAACGGCAAAAAGCTGACCGAGCCGGAGGGTGAGGCGCTGGGCCTTGAAATTATGAAGCTGCTTAACGAATACACCGCCAAGTGGAAGGCCGCCGAAAACATCGATTACTCTCTTTACGGCACTCCCCTTGAAAGCACTACCTATAAGTTTGCCAAGTGTCTGCAAAAGCGCTTTGGCACCGTAAAGGGTGTTACCGACCGCAACTACATAACCAACAGCTATCACATTCACGTCACCGAAGAGATTGACGCCTTTGACAAGCTTGCTCTAGAGGCAAAATTCCAGGCCCTCTCCCCCGGCGGCGCCATATCTTACGTAGAGGTGCCCGATATGCAAAGCAATCTTGAAGCGGTGCTTTCGGTTATGCGCTTTATTTACGACAACATTATGTACGCCGAGCTGAACACCAAAAGCGATTTTTGTCAAGAGTGCGGCTTTGACGGCGAAATTGAGGTTAAAGAAAACGCCGACGGCAAGCTGGTTTGGGTATGCCCCAACTGCGGCAACACCGACCAAACCAGAATGAACGTTGCCCGTCGCACCTGCGGCTATATTGGCACCCAATATTGGAACCAGGGCCGCACACAAGAAATTAAAGAACGAGTGTTGCATTTATAATATGAATTATGCTACCATAAAAAAGCGGGATATTGCCAACGGTCCCGGTGTGCGCGTGTCGCTCTTTGTAAGCGGATGCCGCCACAAATGCAAGGGTTGCTTTAACAGCGAGGCGTGGGATTTTAATTACGGCGCGCTCTTCACCCAAGAAACCGCAAAAGAGGTAATTTTAGCCGCTGCCCAAGAGTATATAGAAGGGCTATCCCTATTAGGGGGCGAGCCCTTTGAACCCGAAAATCAAGAGGCGCTGACGGCGCTGACAACAGAGTTTAAGGCGCTATATCCCCACAAAAGCGTGTGGTGTTACAGCGGCTTTACCTATGATGAGCTGCTACAAGGCAAGGCGGGAGACGGAGCGTTGGCTTTGCTGAACAGCATCGACGTATTGGTGGACGGTCGCTTTGTTGAGGAGCTGAAAGACCTGAGTTTAATATTCAGGGGCTCGTCAAACCAAAGAATAATTGACGTAAAAAAATCCCTTCAATCGGGCAAGATTTGCCTGCTTGAAGGAAATTGGAAACGAAAATATAATTAGGAGTTGAGTTAAATGGCAATACAAGAGGTTAAAATCAAAAAGCTTATCCCCTCGGCAACCATTCCTGCATACGGCTCTGAATTTGCCGCAGGTGCCGACCTTTTCGCTTGCACCGACGGTCAAAAGGTAGAGATTGCTCCACACCAAACGGTGTTTATTCACACCGGGCTGGCCCTTGAGGTGCCCGTTGGTTATGCAGGGCTGATATACGCTCGCAGCGGTGCCGCCTGCAAACGTGGCCTTGCCCCCGCCAACAAGGTGGGCGTGGTAGACAGCGACTATCGTGGCGAGGTTATGGTAGCGCTACACAATCACTCTGAGGTAACTCAGTTTATTGAAGATGGCGAGCGCATTGCCCAAATGATAATTGCACCCTATCTGACCGCAAAATTCATTGAAGTAGACGAGCTTGAGGACACCGTCCGCGGTGAAGGCGGTTTTGGCTCAACAGGTAAGAAATAAAATAAAAAAATATCCCCCGTTATGAGTCGTACTCTAAAGGACAGTTTGCTAAAAAGATTTAGAGAGCATTAATGTTTAGTACTAATACCCGGATGATGTGGCGACCAATATAAAGTTAAAGAACTCCTTATAGATGGCGTACGCCGTTTATGAGGAGTTCTCTGTTTGGTGTATTTCAACTTTAGTAATCAAATTTGTCAAGCAATAATTATTTCGAATATAATTCTATCTCTAATTTATCCTTTACAGTTGTTCTTTTTATATCTAATTTAAAAAGCTCAACATTTGTGATTTTAATATATAAAATATCATTCGTGTTAGAAATGCCGTAAAATTGTGTTTTTGCTAAATCGCCATACTCACGGATACCTTTTCCAATCATATTACCAATTCGACTGTACCGTAAATGCTCGCCAAAAACATTATACTCAATAACTTTTCCGGAGGTTGTCATTACAATATATTTTGAATTTTCAGTAAGAGCTATTCCATATGTGTCATTAGACATAGCAATTCTTGCTGTAAAAGTTACAGCATCATCAGTCAGTGGTATCAATGAAACATTAGAAATATCAACATATGAGTTTAATGCATCTATATCTTCATTGCCTATTTCATCAATATGCAAAAAGTTTTGCTTAAATTCAGCAAGTTCGTTATTATTCTTTTGAATAACCCTAGAGCAACATAATATTGATATGACAATACAAAGTATTGCAATTACAATATTTAAAACTATACCCCGTATCTTTGTTTTCTTTAGCTTTTTTGTGTTCACAATCCAATTGTTTTTTTCATTTTCAACCTCTGCCTTTTTTTCTTCGAGTTTAGAAATAGTAGGTTGAACCCAAGAAAAGAAATCTGCTTCTGTTTCATCAATCGTTATCGGTTCTTTCATTTGTGAATAAGCAGATAATTTTTCAAAAATATTATCGATATCGGACATAGAATATTTATTTGTGCTTTTTGCAAATCGACATTCAAGAGTTCTATTAATGTTTCTTAATTCACAAATGTCAATTTCTTCATTTGAGTTTGTTACTCGAATGTCACAATCGTGATTCGTAAAAACAATACAGGAATGTATCGGTGTTTCAGGAAACAACTTTTTTAAAGCCTGAATATGATACTTGTTTTGTTCTATTGGATTTTTAAATGTATTATTTTTAACTGTTCTAAAATATTGTGTCCAAATTGCATCAGTATCTTTGCCATAAATTGTGCCTTTATAGTGTTTTATTTCAAAAACATATAATCCGGTTTCGTGAATTAAAACAAGGTCAATTTCAGTAGTCTTAGACTTTTCAGTAGGCACATTTAAATTCATTAAGATTTTTCCATTGCCTGTTATTGATTTATACAATTCACAAAAAAGCAAATATTCTCCGAAATAACCTTTGCCACGCTCATCCCAGATTTGCTTTTGCTGTTCTATATCTACATTTGTTAGTTGAGTGTAGATGGTTTTAACATCCATTTAGCATTCTCCTTCGAATTAGTTAATTAATTATACTGCAAAACGTCAATAAACGCAATAGTATATGAAATGCTTACCAGATTACTATGAGTGGATTGTGCCGTCATTCAGTCTTTTATTAAGGGTTTTAGGTTCTCCTAATGTACGGAAAATGTATATACATTTTTCCTGCTTGTTACGGTATTAGACAAATTAAAAGATGCACGAAATTTTCGTGCATCTTTTTTACTGTCCTTAACAGTACAACCCTTATACGGGGGGTGTTTTTTTATTTAAAGAGCTTTTCAAACACAAGATCAGCCATTTTCTTT
>JAZQSG010000257.1:0-1144 GCA_045630025.1 Acutalibacteraceae bacterium | reverse complement strand
TGTGCTACCGCGGCACCCCACATCTGCTTATTGAGCTTGACCCTCACACCGTTGCACCTTGGATTTTGCACACCCTTTACGACATCAGCAATCGGCTGATGCTTGTGCCCGTCATAGCCCACATTGACCGATATTTGGGCTCTGTTTCCCCAAAGCTGCTTGAAGATATTATGAAGCTTAATTGCCCCGTTCAATTTAACGGTTACAGCTTGGCTTCGTTTTATACAAGGCGCCGGCTTTTAAAGATTATGAACAGCTATGACCAAACGATTTTCGTGGTTGGCTCTGACTGTCACGGCTTAAGCACAAGACCCCCCGAAATGGAGCTTTTCAGCAAAAAAGCCCTTAAATATTTAGGCGAGGACTTTTATGAAGAAATTTGTGAAAATTCCAGGGCGATGCTTGATAACAGCTTAATAATTTAAATTTTCCACAACAGATTGTTCAAAACACAATCTGTTGTGTTTTTTATTGAAAAAATTAAAAAATATTCATATTTATGGTTTATTTTTTCGACAACATATGCTATAATACAATAGAATATATATACAATCGGCCAAGCAGTTGCCGAAGGAGAATTATGGATAACAATAAGAAGCAATCATCTTTTAATGAAAATACCGTTGCAGGCCGTAACGCCGTTATGGAGCTGCTGCGCTCGGGTCGACCCGTTGACCGCATTCTTTTGGAAAAGGGTAAGCGAGAGGGCTCTTTGTCGGTAATTGTTGCAAAGGCCGCCGAAAGAGGCATCCCCGTTAAAGAGGTTGCCCGCGAAAAGCTGGATGCAATGTGCCCCGCCACCAACCACCAAGGTGTGGCCGCCGTTGCCGCCATGACCGAATATTGCACCCTTGAGGATTTGCTTAACAATGCCGAAAGCAAGGGTGAAAAGCCCTTTATAGTTATTTGCGACGGCATTGAGGATCCTCACAACCTTGGCGCTATAATCCGCACCGCCGAATGCTGCGGTGCTCACGGCGTTGTGATTGGCAAAAACCGTTGCTGCGGTGTTAATTTTGCCGTTTCAAAGGCCGCCTGCGGTGCCACAGAATATATGCCCATTGCCCGTGTTGCCAACATTCCCTCAGCCATTGACCACCTTAAAGAGGCAGGGGTTTGGGTTTATGCCGCCGATATGGACGGC
>JAZQSG010000256.1:0-2381 GCA_045630025.1 Acutalibacteraceae bacterium | reverse complement strand
CCCTCTGTTGTAGGCTTCAGCAAAACAGGTGAAAGACTTGTTGGTCAGGTTGCAAAGCGTCAGGCAGTGCAGAACCCCACAAGAACAATTTCATCAATCAAACGTGAAATGGGTACAAACTACAAAGTAACCGTTGACGATAAAAACTACACTCCCCAGGAAATTTCTGCAATGATTCTTGCAAAACTTAAAGCAGACGCAGAAAGCTACCTTGGTGAAAAAGTTACAGAAGCAGTTATTACTGTTCCCGCATACTTCACAGACGCTCAGCGTCAGGCAACAAAAGACGCAGGTAAAATCGCAGGTCTTGAAGTAAAGAGAATCATCAACGAACCTACAGCAGCTGCTCTTGCTTACGGTATCGATAAGGAAACAGATCAGAAAGTTATGGTTTACGACCTTGGCGGCGGTACATTCGACGTATCTATTATTGAAATGGGCGATGGTGTTCAAGAAGTTTTAGCCACCGCAGGTAACAACCGCTTGGGCGGCGACGACTTTGACAAACGTGTTATGGACTACATTGTTGCCGGCTTTAAGGCCGAAAGCGGCATAGATTTATCGGGCGATAAAATGGCTATGCAACGTGTTAAAGAGGCTGCTGAAAAGGCTAAAATCGACCTTTCGGGCATGACTCAGGCAGATATTAACTTGCCTTTCATTACAGCCGATGCTAACGGCCCAAAACACTTTGAAACCAGCCTTACCCGTGCTAAATTTAACGAACTCACTGCCGATTTGGTTGAGGCCACAATGGCACCTGTTCGCCAAGCCTTAGCCGATTCGGGTCTAAACAAAAACGAAATTAACAAGGTTCTTATGGTTGGTGGTTCTTCCAGAATTCCTGCTGTTCAAGAGGCCGTTAAAAACTTTATTGGAGCCGAACCCTTCAAAGGCATTAACCCCGACGAATGTGTTGCCGTTGGTGCAGCACTGCAAGGCGGTGTTTTAGGCGGCGATGTTAAAGGTTTGTTGTTACTTGACGTTACACCACTTTCCTTAGGTATCGAAACAATGGGCGGCGTTTCCACAAAGGTTATTGAAAGAAACACCACCATTCCTGCCAAGAAAAGCCAAATTTTCTCCACCGCTGCCGACGGTCAAACATCGGTTGAGGTGCACGTGCTTCAGGGTGAACGTGAATTCGCTAAAGACAACAAAACCCTTGGCGTGTTCCACCTGGACGGTATTGCCCCTGCCCCACGCGGAATCCCCCAAATTGAGGTTACTTTTGACATTGACGCTAACGGTATTGTTCATGTTTCGGCCAAAGATTTAGGCACTGGTAAAGAAAACGACATTACCATAACCGCCAGCACAAATATGTCTAAAGACGATATTGACAAGGCCGTTAAAGAGGCCGAGCAGTATGCCGCCGAAGACAAAAAACGCCGCGAAGATATTGATTTAAGAAACGGCGCTGACCAAATGATTTACCAAACCGAAAAAACCATTAACGAACTCGGCGACAAAATTACCGAAGAAGAAAAATCTAAAATCGAATCGGCTAAAGAGGCATTAAAAGAGGCATTAAAGGGCGACAATTCCGACGATATTAAGGCTAAGCAAGAGGCTCTTCAAAAAGAAATTTTCGCTATTAGCGAAAAACTTTACAAAGCAAGCGCCGAGGCTCAAGCCGCTGCAGGTGGTGCCGAAAATGCTTCGCCCGAAAATAACGTTTACGATGCCGATTTTACCGACGTTGACGAAAATAAATAATAACCAAATTAATAGGGCGGTTTAACCCGCCCTATACCCTATTACATAGGAGAGTTTTTTGTGGCAGATAAAAGAGATTTTTACGAGGTGCTGGGCGTAGATAAATCGGCCAGCGAAGATGAACTTAAAAAAGCATATCGAAAAGCCGCCAAAAAATACCACCCCGATTTAAACCCCGGCAACGCCGAGGCCGAAAAGAATTTTAAAGAGGTTAACGAAGCATATGAGGTGCTGTCCGACAAAGATAAACGTGCCCGTTACGACCAATTTGGCCACGCCGGTGTAGACCCTAACTTTGGTGCCGGCGGCGGTAACCCATACGGTGGCGGTTTTGGTGGATTCGGCGGGTTCGAAGGCTTCGACGGTTTTGGCGATTTAGGCGATATTTTCGGCAGTATTTTTGGTGGCGGTAACAGTTCGCGCCGCAATCCAAATGCACCACGCCGTGGCGCCGATACAGCCGCTAATATTATTCTATCATTCGAAGAAGCCGCCAAAGGTTGCACCAAAAGCGTTAAGGTTACCCGAATAGAAACCTGTGCCGAATGTTCGGGCAGCGGCGCTAAAAAGGGTTCAAGCCCCAAAACCTGTTCTGCCTGCCATGGCAGCGGTTTTGTAACAACCATGCAGCGCACACCTTTTGGCACTATTCAAAACAGACA
>JAZQSG010000255.1:0-20400 GCA_045630025.1 Acutalibacteraceae bacterium | reverse complement strand
GCATATAATTGATATTTTGTTATTGTTTGTTCCAAGTTGGTGGGTTATTCTCGTTTTGTTATTATATTTTAAATCAAATAAAAATATGTCAAACAGAAACAGGGAATTATATGGCGAGAATGCAGAGGTTGTTTCTGAAATTACTAAAGAAAGCATAAAGCAAGTTCACTCTAACGGCACTCAATATCACATTTATTACGATACTATTAAAAAAGGTTATCAAACCAAAAATTATATTTTATTGCATTCTAAAGCAAACGTGATTTATACCTTCGAGAAAAACGGTTTTTCTATCGGCAATGAAGAAGAGTTTTTAATGTTTTTGAGAAATAAAGGTATAAGAATAAAGTAAAATTAAAGAAAATCAAGCTTTAGACCGGTTGCATTTTGAGTGTCGGTCCCAAAGCCCCAAGGACGAAAGGTTCTAGGGGCTTGTTAATTATTTTTTGCCTTTTTGTTTTAAAAGGGAAGCGGTATTACTAAATAATAAATTTTATTTTGATAATTTTACATTTGCTCTTGATTTTTCAAAAATAGTGTGTTATTATAATTCGGCACTTGCCGGTGTGATGGAATTGGCAGACGTGCTGGACTCAAAATCCAGTGGTAGCGATACCGTATCGGTTCGACCCCGATCACCGGCACCAACAAACAGGTCGAGCCCTCGGGCTTGGCCTGTTAAATTTTTATGCGGGTGTGGCGGAATTGGCAGACGCGCTAGACTTAGGATCTAGTGTCAACGACGTGGGGGTTCAAGTCCCTTCACCCGCACCACAAAAACGCTCAACCGTTAGGTTGGGCGTTTTTTTTGTAAACGAAAACCACGCGATAGTCGCGTGGTTCAAAAGAGGTTTACCGATGAACAAAAATTGCAGAAATCAAAGGCAAACGCAGAAAGCGCTTTATGTCCTGCCTCCCTCTGACGAGGGAGGAGGATTTTTGCGAAGCAAAAAGACGGAGGGAGAGAAAAGGAAAGACTACCCCTCAGTCGGCTGCCGCCGACAGCTCCCCTGACAAGGGGAGCCGGCAAAGACTTACAACCCGTTTACGGGTCGCCGATGACCGTTGCGTGGCTGGCAGGCCAATCCTAAGCGCACTTGTGCGCCGCCAGTAGTATTAGGGCTATGCCCGAAAATGAAATACCCCCCGCTATGCGGGGGGATTTTTATTTGCGGTTGGGCGTTTTTTGCGGTTGGGCGTTTTTTTGCGGTTGGGCGTTTTCGTGATATAGAAACAACTATAAACATAAATTGTTATTGAAAAACAATTTAATTTGCGCTAAACTGAATGTATAAGCGGCATCATCTTTAAGGTGCTCACAAAAAATCATCGAAAGAGGTTTGCAGATGGATACTAACGATTTCAGAAAAAACCTGGTGGACAACGCAAAGTTCATTGCTAAAATTGCACTTGCCACGGGTCTGCAAATGGGCACCATACTTGGCGCAAAGGCGCTTTACGATTCTTTCTTTCCAAGATATGAAAAACGCGATATAAACTCTGTTTTCGGCGAGTTTGATTATAGCCGCGTAGAAGATAAGCTCCCGCGCACCACCTTTTTCTTTCCAAGCGGTCCTTTAAAGCTGCAGGGATATTTTTATCCGTGCAACAGCACAAAGAAGATGGTTGTTGTTTGCCACGGAATGCACGCGGGGGCAGATGATTATCTTCCCTTTATCGAGTATTTTGTGCGCAACGGATACGCTGTTTTTTCTTACGATTGCCAAGGCACCTATGCTTCAGAGGGCGATTCCACCGTTGGTATGTGCACACCTCTCGTTAATTTGGATCACGCCCTAACCTATATCAAAAACAACAGCCACTTGTCGCAATATAAGCTTTATTTGTTTGGCCATTCCTGGGGCGGATATGCGGCAACCTCTGTGCTTTCGCTGCACAAAAACATCTGCGGCTGCGCTGCGGTTGCGCCCTTTAACAACGGCTATACTTTGCTTGTTGAAAAAGGGGAGCAGTATGCCGGTTCTCTCAAAGATTCTCTTATCGGCGGTTTTCCCAAGGACTTTTTAGACGTCTATCAAGCGCAGATTTTTAAGGATTATACAAAGCTTGATGCGGTAAAAGGCATAAACAGCACAAACGTGCCCGTATTTATTGCCCACGGCAATCGAGATTTTGTAATCAGCTTTAATCATCAGTCGGTAATTTCTCACAAAGACGAAATAAGGCAAAACAATGTGTTCTATTACGTTGGCACGGGTCCTCACGGTGGGCACAATACCATTCTTCACTCAGAACGGGCGGTCGCCTATCAAAAGCAGGTTGAAAAGGAACTCAAGCAGCTCGAAAAGGATTGTGACAGAGACCTTACCCAAGAGGAAAAAGCAGAGTTCTGCAAAAAGGTTGACCACGCCTTGTACAGCGAGGTCAACCACGAAATGATGCAGGCCATTTTGAATATGTTTAACCAAAGTTCTAATTTAATAGGTTAAAGCAAGGTCGGTTTTTATTGTTGTTACAGCCAATAACCAAGCCCAAATGCCGATATTGCCGCCGCAACGGCAACCACTATAAGGGGCAGGTCAAAATAAGCCAGCACCAACGCCAACAGGGTGCTGATAGCCGCCGCCAAAGCATTACCCGTTGAGTAAAATATGGCAGGGAAGGTCATTGCCGCCAAAACTGCATAGGGCAAATAGTAAAGCACGCTTCTAATAAAAGGCGATTTGATTTGCTTTCGAAACAGGGTAAAGGGCAACATTCTTACAAGATAGGTAACCAAAGCCATAACGGCAATATAAACAATAATGCTCATTGCTCAACCTCCTTTACGGGGAAGAAGAGGCCGGTCACATCCGATGCTGCCTCCGCGCTTATAACTACGGCAAAGCCGCTGTTTAAAGCGGGCAGCCCAAAATACATTGCGCAGTTAAAGGCCACGGCCAAAGCGATGGCCAAAATAATTGGTTTGCACTTTTTGGCAGGGGGAACAATTATTGCTATAAACATACCGTACAGCATAATTCCCATACTTGCCGTAACAGAGGGCGGCAAAACGTTGCCTGCCAAGCCACCAAGCAGAGTGCCGCCAACCCATCCTATCATGGGGGTTAAAATTAGCCCCTTCATATAAGCGGGTGTCAGCTTGCCCGGTTGAGCTATCGCCACGGCATAAATCTCGTCGGTAATGCCAAAGGAAACCAGCATACGCTGAAGTGTAGAAAAACCCTTGTCTGTTTTTTGAGACAGAGAAATTGCCATTAATGAATATCTGATATTTATAACAAGCTGGGTAATTATCATTTCAAGCAAAGTGCCTGCAGCAACAATTACCGCAACCCCTGCAACCTGACCTGCCGACGTAAGGTTGGTAAGGGATATGCCAACCGCCTCAAGCACGGTCAAGCCGGCGTTTACGGCGGTTATACCAAAGCCGAAAGAAACCGAAAGATAACCCAATCCGATAGGCAGGCCGTGATACATTCCTTTTAAATAATCTTTGCCCATATTTAACCTCTTTGATTTTTTAACTCTAATATAATAACTCCGTTGCTGCCAAAAGGCAAGTGCAAAACCCATATTGTTTTGAAAAAGGCAGCAATTAAAGCCGCAAAAAAATCACGGTGCGAAAATCGCTGCCGTGATTTTTAAATTAGGTTGATTTAATTAAATTCAAAGGATAATTTTGCATTGTCAATATCAGATAAGAAATAGTGAAACTCAACCTGCTCAAGCATATAAAAGGTTTTATCGTCCATATTAATTCTGTATTTTGCAGAGTTTATTCCGTCTTTATTGGCGGTGGCCTTAACGTCATCGATGTAAACAAGGGTGGATTCCTCCATCATTTCAACCTGCGGCTGATGATAAGAGTTGTTTACGGGGTCAAAAACGATGTGATGATAAAGCCGCTCCTTTGCTCGCTCGGGCTCAAAGGGCTTGTTAATATATAAACTGTATCGGCTTTCGGTCAAGCTGCTTTCGGTAAAGGCCATAGAAAATTGATAAAGATTAATGTGGGTGCCCTGGTCGTTGGGTAAATAGGTCATGGGCACCGAATTGTCGCGGGTGTTATACCTTACGGTAAATTCAGAAATGTCAGACAATTTCAAAATAAGTGACTTTTCTTTTTTTACGGTTTCGGCCTTAATAAGCAAAACGGTTAAATCTCTGCAGTCTACTGCATTGCTTATAACGCATTGTGCCAGGGCTATATATCCACCTTTAATGCTTACAAACGGCTTGCTGCTGTCATACACTCCGTCGGTCATGGAAAGCAGAGCGGAGGCGGTGGGGAATTGCTCTTTAAAGCTGTCGTTAAACATGGGGCTTGTGCCCGATTTAGAAAAATCAACCAGCTGTTTAAACTCGTTTTCGCCCTGGGTTATTTCAGCCACCGATATGTCGGCAATGCCAAAATGCTCAAAATCGTATTGTGGATTGCTGACGTTTCTGAAAATTAAAGCAAGTATGCCTGTAATAAGCAAAACGCCAAGAACTATCATTGAAACGTTAGATAAAACGCGGCGCTTTTTTGCTTCTTTGGATTCATAAGGGTCAAAGTGCATTTTTATCCTCCTAAAAGTGTTTGACACAATGTGATAAATTGCTCCATAGTCAGTTCTTCGGCACGTGCCGTCAAAGGAATGGAACATTTCTGCAGCCCGTTGGTTACGGCTTGCTTGTCGCAGCCCTCAAGGTGTGAAGACAAGCAATTGAGCAGGGTTTTGCGGCGCATAGAAAAGGCCGCTTTTATAAGCTTAAAAAAGTTTGCTCTGTTAACCTCTTGCTCAACGCCCGATACCGTAAGCTTAATAACGGCGCTGTCTACGTTTGGGGGTGGCAAAAAGCATTGTCTGGGCACGTCAAGCACAAGCTGGGGTGACGAGTAATATCTTACCGCGGCGGTAACCGCACCGCACTCTCTTGTACCCATTTGTGCGCACAACCGCACGGCAGCTTCCTTTTGCACCATAACGGTAATGCTTTTTAATTGGGGCAAGCTTTCAAGCAGCATCATAATTATGGGCGAGGTGATGTAGTAGGGCAGGTTGGCACAAACCGAAATGGGCATATCTTTAAAATGCTCGTCAATGATTGCATTAAGGTTGCATTTCATAACGTCGGCAAAAATAACCGATACGTTATCAAAATCCTGCAGGGTGTCGGCCAAAATGGGTTCAAGCTTTGTATCAAGCTCAATGCAAACCACCTTTTTGGCTCTTTTTGCCAGCTCGCAGGTGAGCACGCCGGCACCCGGGCCAATTTCAATAACCCCCTCGCCGTCAACATCGGCCAAACGGGCAATTTCAGGGCAAACGGAAGGGTCTACAATAAAGTTTTGCCCCAATCCTTTTTTTAAATTAAATCCGTTTTTTTCAAAAATACGGTGTAAGGTTTTAACGTCCGTAAGGTCGTACATAGCTTTATCTCCTATGAAAAAATCGAGTGTTACCCTATTATAACAAAAATAAGCAATAAAAACAATATTTTTGATGACAAATATAAAAGTTTGTGATATAATACTTTAAAATCACGATATTATGGCTATTTATTAGTATTTGGAGGGCCCGAAATGTTAAACAAAGCATACGAAATTATTATTGAGTCATTAAAACCTGTTATTGATTCTCAAAAATTCACCCGTCAAGGTGATGAATACGTCTTTACCAACAGCAAAAAGGCATTCAGAATCAACTACAACACCGAAAAGCACGTTTTCGAGCTTGATGTTGCCAATCTTGAAGGTGGCGAGGCAGAGTTTTACAACGTATCAAACTATTTGTTCGACGATTCCTCTGACGAGCGTGACGCCCGTTCGGTAGGCGGCGACTTTTTAGATAGTCTTAATAACGATTTGGGCATTCAACGATCTGTTGCGCTTCGCAGAAAAGATATTTCCTTGCCTTCAAAGGCAAGTGTGGAGGGCACCCCCGGTATCGAGGCCTTTGCCAGCCGCTTCCTTACTCTTTTCCCCGCATATAAGGATGTTTATAAAGACAGTGTTGCACAGTATAACGGCTTTTTGCCCGATCACTTCTTTTCTACAAACGCCGCCACCCTGCTTGCAGATCTTATGGCAAAGGGCGAAACAAAGCAGTTTGTAAAAATGGTAAATATGCTTGATGAATATTACGTAGACGGCGATAACGAGGTTCAAAGCACCATAACCTATTCAATTATGGGCGAGATGTTCCGTGCCGATGCCGAAACCTTCACCAAGTTTACAGAGTTTTGCAAAGAAAATAAGATAGGCGATCATCTTATTACACCTCCCGAGTGTATGTTTAAATACGTAATTAAAAAGAACAAGTAATTTAACAAGTTTTTTTTGGAGGTTATACGATGGCAAAATGCGAAAAGTGTTCTGCTGAAATATCCGAGGGTTTGACCCTGTGCCAACAGTGTGCAGGTCAACAGCAAGCGTCCTCAACCCCTTGGTCACGCCCGGGCGCAGTTGCAAATTCGGGCAATAGCTACGTTGAAGTAGTGCAAGAAGAGGTTGCTCCTGCAGCCCCCGTTGCCCCTGCTGACGAGCCCTCGCAGGAGGTTCAGCAAACCGCTGCACCCACCAACAGCGAGCTTGACAGAAGAATACGCCAAACCGAATTTTTCAATACCGTTTCAGGTGCCGAGGAAGAGCATATTGAGGCCGATATAGACGATTTGTATCCTCCCACAAGCTTGCTCGAGGTACCTTTCCGTGATACTGAGTATAATTTGGGCTACAACATACCCAAGATGAAAATGGTTATTTCCAAAAAGGCCCGTCGAAAGATTCTTTTCGGAAGTATGCTGGTTTCAGCGGTTGCCATACTTATCGCGGGCTTTATAACCCTTGAAAGCATTTTCGGCTTCTTGCCCCACGTGGTTAATACACCCGTTCTTTACGTAAAATCAAACAACCTTTATCTTACCGATACCAACGGTAAGCGCCCCGAGCATTTTTCACTCGAGGGCAACGCCTACTCTTTGGCTATCAACGCCCAAAGAATAGAATTTTCACCTTACAGTGAAGATGTGTTTGTTGTAAAGGATTACAACACCAGTTTGGATAATTACTCTCTTTACATACGCCGCGAAATGCAGGTTTCAAGCCAAGGCAACCTTATAAACAACGATATTCACGGCGACTTTAAATATATGCAAAAGGGTAAGGCAATTATCTATCTTAAGGGCACGTCGTCTTATGATTTGTGGATTTATAACATTGATAATGCCGAATCAACCCGAGTTGCATACGGTGTAACCAAGTTTGCCCTGCTTGACAGCAAGCGCGTAGCTATCTTAAAGAGCTCGGGCGAGGTTGGCATTGTTGACGTTACCCGCCCAACCAAAGAATCATACGTTCAGGTTGCACAGGATGTTGAACAGGTTTACTTTGATGAAGAAGAGTGCGCGTCGTTCTTCTACGTTAAGGACCTGCGCAACACCGAAACCGGTGAAATGGTAAGCGACCTTTACCGCTACTCAAACGACAAGGCAGAAAAGGTTGCAACCAACGTTGAATCCCTTGTGGCATATAACTGCGCCGAAAACTGGGCATACTGCACGGGCGATAACGGCTACACTCTTACCGTTGCCGATTTGATTGAAGACGACTGCGAACAGCAGGACTACGAATATACCGTAGGCGTTGAGTGGGGCTTCGATATCAGTATGGATATGGTGTTAATGCTTAAGCGCAACGCCCTTCGTAAAAGCGCATTTTCAATCGAAATACCCTTTGAATCCTTTGCTCTTTCATATTATAAGGGCGGTGAGCTTACAACAATAAGCGAATATTGCACCGACGTTCTTTTCACGGGCGAGCATATCGACAGCGAAAAGTTGAACGAATATGGCGATGTTAAGCAAGGTGCCGCTATTGTTTACGAAAGCTTTGAGCCGGGCAAAAAGCCCATCGTATTCAGCGAGCTTACAAACGATATGCTTAACCAAGCCAATCTTGTAACCTATATTACAGAGGTAGCTCGCAAGTACACCTCAACCACCTACTATACCGCAGCCGTTAAGGCAAAAACCACCAAGCTTACCTATTCTCATATTAAAAAAGAGCAAATCAGCTTTACCAAAAAGTTCGACGCTCTTTACTATATCGATTATGAAAGCTCCAAGTCTGACTACGGCGATTTGATTCAGGTTAAGCTTACCGACAAGGGCTTCTCCGATGCAGAGCCCATTGCCACCGAGGCAACCGATTTCTGCTTGCTTGCCGATGGCACCGTGCTGTACGTTGATAAAGAAAAAACCATTTATGCAGGCAGTGAGGCATTGGCTTACCGAACCAGCGGCTACACCGTCAACAAGGCGGCAGATGCAGTTGCAATACTTGCAGAAACCATTGATACGGGCAGCCGATTGGTTATCTTTAAAGACCGCACCAAAAAGGCCGTTGCAGAAAGTGTAAAAAGCGTTTGCTTCAGCGACGACACAACCATATCCTTCATTAAGGATTACGATAAGGTTGCAGGCGGCGGCGATTATTACATCTGCAAAAAGTTCAATACAGTTTCCCGTATAGACTCGGGCGTATCCGCCATAGTTAAATACAAATATTAAAATGCATTTTAAAACACCTCCCAACATATAGTTAATGGGAGGTGTTTTGTTTTGCAAAAATCCGCCGGTAAAAATAGCATATTCGGCTGCTTGTACTTTCAAACGGTAATCTTTTTGGTGATAGCTATAGTTATGCTTTCGTTAAAGATGATTTTTCCCCAATGGTATGCCGAAGTTGCTGCCCCCATAAAAGATATGTTCAGCGAAAAAACGTCTGTAACCCTGGTTAAGCCACAGCCCGAGCCGTCAGATAAAGATAACCCAACCGAAAAAGAAACCACAACGGTTACAACCGATGAATTTATATACGATTACGAAGTGGGTATGGAGGATTCCGAAAACGCTCAATATGTGTTTGATTTGGGGCTTGTGCGCCAAATGTCAACCTCAAAAACCGACTCCTTTAAAATGACCATGCCCCTAACGCCAATAAGGGTAAGCTCACCCTTCGGCTACCGTGTCAACCCCGTTACGGGTAACTATGGTATGCACGGCGGCATAGATTTAAGTGCAAACAGCGGCACAAAAATTAAAGCGGTAATGTCGGGCAAGGTGCTTAAGGCAAAATACAGCTCCGACTACGGCAATTTCGTCACCATCGACCACGGCGACGGCTTGGTTACCCTTTACGCCCATTGCTCAAAGCTTTTGGTTAAGGCAGGGGATGAGGTTGCACAGGGTGATAGCATTGCCCTTGTGGGCAGCACGGGCAGGTCAACGGGCCCCCATTTGCATCTTGAGGTGAGAATTAACGACGTGCGAATAAATCCCGCCTATTTTATCGACGGGTTAAGAGAGCTGTGACCTTTAGGGCGTGGGGGATAACCTTTGAAATAAAATTTATGTTTGCCGCAACGGTCGCTTTGCTTTTGTGCATAGATAGATGCGGTGCGGTGGGTCCCTCGCTCTTATCGGTTGGGGTGCACGAATGCGGACACCTGCTTGGAATGGCCTTGTGTGGTATAGCGCCCGATAAAATATCTCTGTCGGGGTGCGGAATTTTAATTGATACTCATAGGTGGTCGGGTCGGTGTAAAAGCTGTGTCATTGCCGCAATGGGTCCTGCGGCTAATTTGCTGCCCGCCTTGTTCTTAAGCTCGGGTACCTTTAAAACAGCAATGCTTATAAACGGAATTTTTAATCTTATACCCATACAAGGCACCGATGGCGCAGATATATTAAGGTGTGGGTTGGAAGTCACTTTTTCTAAGGCAAAACAGATTTTTACGGCGTTAAATTTTATTTTTGCGTTTACTATACTTTTGATAGGCGTGCAGCTTTTTATAAAAAGCTTAAACCCAACGCTGATGGCCGTTGCAATCTATTTTATGCTTATATTTTTATCATCTGAAAAATAAACGAGCCCGACTGCTTAAAAGCAGGCGGGTTTTAGTGCATTTTATACAAAAAGAAAGTTATATTATTTAATCTAAAAATGTTGCATTAATTAAATAATTAGTGTATAATTACTTTAACTATATTTAGAGGTAGGGGATATTAATTGTTAAATAGAATAATTGATAATGTAGAAAAGGTTATCGTGGGCAAACGCGACGCCATAAAAATGGTGCTTACAGCCCTCATTTCCAACGGTCACGTTCTTATTGAGGACGTTCCCGGTGTAGGTAAAACCAGATTGATTGCAGCTATCGCAAAATCTGTTGATTGCTCTTTCAGACGTATTCAGTTTACTGCTGACGTTTTGCCTTCCGACGTAACCGGTTTTTCTGTGTACAACCAGAAAAGCGGCGAGTTTGAGTTTAAGCCCGGCGCAATTATGAGCCAGCTTGTTCTTGCCGACGAAATTAACCGTACTTCTCCCAAAACCCAGGCAGCATTGCTTGAAGCAATGGAAGAAGCCCACGTTACCGTTGACGGCGTTACATACGATATGGAGAAGCCCTTTATGGTTCTTGCTACCCAAAACCCCATCGAGTTTTTGGGTACCTTCCCGTTGCCCGAGGCACAGCTCGACCGTTTCTTTATGAAGATATCTATCGGCTATCCCGGCAAGGATGATGAATCTGCAGTTCTTAATATGCATCAGCTGCGCGATCCTTTCCTTGATCTTGAGGCAGTTGCTACCGCAGAAGATATTATTAAGATTCAGCAAGAGGTTAAAAAGGTGTTCGTTCACGAATCTCTTAACGATTATATCGTATCAATCGTGTCTGCAACCCGTAATCATCCCAGCATTATGCTCGGCGCCAGCCCCCGTGCATCAATCAGTCTTTATCGTGCCGCACAGGCCACCGCTTATATTGCAGGCCGTGACTACGTTGTGCCCGACGACATTCAAAAGATGGTTTGCCCCATCGTTGCTCACCGTATCGTATTGGGTCAAGAGATGCGCTTCAACAACACCACTGCTGAAGACTTGGTTGCAGAAATTCTTAAGACCATACCCGTTCCCACCGGCAAATAAGACAGAGCCAATAATTCTAACACGCCGAGCCCCTTAGCTTCGGTGCAGAAAGAGTGCTTTAATGTTATCTAACCGTATATTTTATTTGGTTGCATTTTTTGCGGTGTGGACTTTGGCAAGCTTTCAGCAAAACCTTGTAACAAGCATTTTGGTATATGCTATGCTGCTGTTGCCCGTAATTTCGTTTTTGCTGATGCTGTTTGCATTCTTAAGTCTTGACGCCAAGCAAACAACCAATCGTTCAATTTTATATAAAGGCGATACAGTGCGTATAAGCTTTAGTGCGCGCTGTCGCTTTGCTATATCTTTTGCCTATCTTGATTTGCGCATCAACCGTGCATACAAGTCAAAATTCCGCATTAAAAAGGCCGATTCGGTGCTTTGCTCTTGCTTTGGCCAGCCGGTAGGCGTCAAGTTTGACGTTGACTGCCCCTATCGCGGAATTTATCACGTAGGCGCACGAAAGGTCAGAGTGGTTGATATGCTTGGCCTTTTTGCCTTGCACAAAAAGGTTGATTTGTGCCGCGTTACCGTTTATCCCCGTGTTAGCGCATTGGTGGGCTTAGAGATAGATAACCGCCTTGTAGGTCAGGAATCGGTTACTAAGAACGCACTTAAAAAGGATGATATTCTTATCTCTCACGTGCGTCCTTACACCGCAACCGACCGCCCCAAAACCATCCATTGGAAGCTCAGCTCAAAACTTAACGAGCTTATGGTTAAAAACTACGAGCCCCTTAAAGAGGTTGGCGTTGTTGTAATTTTGGATTTTAACAGCAAAACCGATTTAAAACAAAAAGAGCGCATTAATAATGAAGATAAAATTATTGAGTGCGGTCTTTCGGTTGTTGCTAACTGCATAGCCGATATGCTAACGGCCAAGGTTGTGTATATGCCCCAATCAAAGATTATGGAGCATCGTAACGTTGATGATATTCAAAATTATCCGCCTCTTTACAATCTGCTTGCCTGTGTAGAGGTAGACGGCAATACCGACATTGCCGACACCTTAAGAGCATTTGTAACCGATACCAGCTGCGGCTGCAACATAGTTGTTGTTACCGACCGTGCAGACGATAAGCTTCGCACCTCATTCCGCGAGGCAACCAATGCAGGTAACAAGCTTACGCTTATGCGCGTTGTGGGCGAAACTGAAAAAACCGAAAAATGGCAAGAAGAGGTTAAAAGATTTATGGCCGACGGCTTCAAGTCGGTTGCAGTGCCCTCATCACACAGAGGACCTATCATTTTTTAAGAAAGGGGTGACCGGATATGAAGCAAAAAAGCTTTCTGGTTGATTGGATAATACGACTTGTTTTATGCCTGATGTATTCCAATTCTTTGGTATTGGCAGTGTCCGGCGGCCTTTCTATATCCGTAAAGCCGATTGTTTTAATTTTGATGTGTAGCTTTGCTACCATCTGCTTTTTCTTGATGTTTGGCTTCAAAAAGGTATCCAAGTATATTTTACTTGGCTTTTTGGCGCTTATTGTAATAGGAATTATCGTTTTCGTAATAATGTGCCTGACGGGTGCAATAAACTTTGCTGAAATCAAGCAGTATATGCTTGACCTTATGGGCGGCTACAAGCGAATTAACGAAAAAATTTCTCGCATAGTTGTCAGCGTTCTTACCATTGGTTTAAGCTTGCTTTCGGCATTTTTGCTTAGCCGAAAGGTGCTTTTCCTTCCTGCAACCGCAGTTGCTTTGGCAATCTTTTTGCTGCAGTTGCTTTTTGGTAACATTTTTGCTTTCGGCTCCTATGCGGTGCTGTTCTATACCGTTATTATAATGGGTATATACAGCGTATTTACTCGTTTTGAAGCAAATTCGGGCGGCGTTGACTTTGGCTATAAACGCCTTGGTCTTTTGGCAACCTGCCTTGTTTGTACGGTTGCTGTAATCGTTCTTACCGTTGCCTTTCCCTTTGCAAACGAGTATTCTCAAACCTATTCTATTGAAGATTTAAACCCCAATGCGTTTACCAACCGCGGCCAGGGCTATTTCCAGCTTGCTTCAACCGGTGTTGGCACAAACGACGGCTATTTGGGCGATACCTTGCGCCTTAATTTTGATGAAAACTTCTCAATAACCTCAAGCAAACCTACGTATATTGTTGCAACCTATAACGACACCTATACCGGCACCGGCTGGAAGGTGTCTGACGGTCAGGTTACCAAGTACGCAGACGACGAGGATTCAAAGCGCCTTATTTTCAACGCCGCCAATATTTCGGATGCTTATGCCGATAACGAAGTGGTTGAGCTTGACGGCCTTACAAAAATTGAGTTTTTGAAGGCAGCGGGCATTGAATACACTATCGACGACGTTACCATCACCTTTGGCGATAGCGACAATTATTTCCGCTCTGTATACAGAACAAGCAATCTGGTTGATATTGAAAAACCGTCAAAACGAGTTATTTGGACGGATATTGATAACAACCTTTATACCAATTTCTATATGAAAAAGGGCTTGTCTTACAACCTTAAAACCGTCAATTACGATATAAATCAGGTTTACGCCTATTTAAGAAGTGACGCTTATAAGGATGGTCAGGCAGCATCTTCCAAAATTAACAAAGCGGTTGTAAAATCTTACACCGAACGCGTTTATAAAGATTACGTTACCTTGCCCGAAAAGCTTCCGCAACGAGTAAAAGACCTTTCTGCCCGCATTGTTGCCGATAGTGAGGCCACCTCAAGAATTGACCAGGTTTGGTCATTAATGGAGTATTTGTGGCGCTACCGTTATCGCACCGGTGTTGAAGAAGGCAAGACCGGCACCGATTACGTAGACAGCTTCCTTTTCGGTGATAGTCTTACCGATGAGCCAAGTGATGAATATTACGGCGGCTATTGCACCGGCTTTGCATCATCATTGGCAGTTATGTGCCGTTCTGTTGGCATTCCTGCCCGATATGTCGAGGGCTTTTCTCCCGCCGCCGAAGCAGGTGAGGAGGTTAAAATTGATAACTCCTACTCACACGCTTGGGTTGAGGTTTACTTTGACGGCGTTGGCTGGGTTATGTTTGAGCCCACCACCCACGATGCCGATGCACTTTACGGCATAAAAACCGACGATTACAGAATTAAGCCCGAGGAGCCCGAAAATCCCGACGAGGATGAGCCCGAAGAGGATGAGCCCGAAGAGGACAAAACCGACGAGCCCGTTGAGGATGAGCCCGCAGAAACTCCTCAGGTTCCCGATGGCGATATTATTAACGACGGCTCAACCATTGGTGACGCTCCCTTGTTTGAAACCGAAACCGGCTTCAAAATAACCCTTAAGGACGTAATGTTCGCGCTGTGCATTTTGGTCGGCTTGTGCATTATTATTATGATACCCATTGCCATAGTCAACCACCGCAAGCGCCAAATCGCCAGAATGTATAAGCTTGAAACCAAGGCCTTCGCTTTTGTAATTTGGCGTGAGCTTGGTCGCGTGCTTAAGTTTGTAGGCCTTAAGAAGGAAAAGGACGAAACCGTTCACGACTACTTAAAGCGTGTGAGTGAAAAGTGCGGCCAGCAAGCCGTTTACGATGCTTATGCAAGCTTCGATAAGGCACTTTACAGTAACGAGCAAATGACCGATGACGATCGCGCTTATATAACAACTGCATATAAGCTTTGCGACGCCTATGCAATTACTCACAGCAAGCGATTCTGGTTCAACCTTAACCGTTATCTCTTGCACAGAATGTAAGCTAATTCCAAAAACACCCGAATGTAATTTTCGGGTGTTTTTTTGTTGACAAAGAGGAAAAAAACTGCTATAATTGTATCAAATGAGACGGTGGAGGTTTGTTATGAGTAAGGTATCATTGTTTAAGGGGCTTAGCGAAGCCGAAATAGAGGCCATTGTTAATCACCCCGAATGCACCCAAGAAAGCTTTAAAGCCAACAGCGAAATATATTCTGCAAGTCAATATCGCCGCGCGGTGGGTGTTTTGCTTTCAGGCAAGGCCGTGGCAAAAAGTGGTGACAACTCGGGCGTTATTGTAAGGTGCCTTTCAAAGGGCGAGTGCTTTGGCGTTGCGGCTGTTTTTGCTACTGACGATAAGCCCTACGTTTCCAGCATAGTTACAAAAAGCGATTGTACCGTTCTTTTTATACCTGAATCGGTTATTCAGATTTTTATTACTCAATACAACACCTTTGCAACCAATTATATCTCATTTCTTACAGGGCGAATCCAATACCTTAACAGGTTGGTAAGCGCCTATTCGTCCCCAAATGTTGAGACCAAGCTGGCTCGATTTATGTCGGCCTATATTGACGGCGAGGATGTACCTTTTGACCTTAATATGACCAGCTTATCAAAATCCTTGGGCATAGGTCGAGCTTCACTTTACAGAGCTCTTGACAGTCTTGAAGATGCAGGTGTAATACGCCGCGATTCAAAGCGTATTTTGATTACCGACATCAAAAAGCTGAAACAATATTAACGGAGGTTATTATTATGAAAAAAATTATTTCTCTTATTCTTGCAACCCTTATGGTATTGTGCCTTTTTGTAGGTTGCGACAATAGTGCTGACGATAAAGCATCTTCTGCTGCATCTGTGCAGCAGTCCTCACAGCCGGCAGTTAAACCCGATGTTAAGCTTGCCGCTTTAAAGGGCCCCACAGGCATGGGTATGTCTTACCTGCTTAAAGATGCAAAGGAAGGCAAAACCCTTAACAACTACGATTGCGAAATTTATAACGGACCTGAAGAGATTACCGCAAAGCTCGTATCAGGTCAGATTGATATTGCTGCTTTACCCACCAATGCAGCAGCAACTCTTTACAACAAGTCCAACGGCAAGGTTAAAATCTTGGCACTTAACACCCTTGGCGTGCTTTATCTTGTAAGCAAGGGCGACAGCATCAAGGATGTTGACGACTTAAAGGGCAAAACCATTTACGTCAGCGGCCAGGGTGCAACCCCCGAGTATGCATTGGCATACGTGCTTGAGCAAAACGGCCTCAAGGTAGGTACCGACGTTAAGTTTGATTTTACCTATTCCAGCCATGACGATTTGGTTGCCTACGCCGCTTCAGGCAAGGCAGACGTTGTTCTTCTTCCCGAGCCCAAGGTTACCGCTTTGCTTGCCAAAAACGCAGAGCTTAAGGTTGCCTTTGATCTTAACGATTTGTGGGCCTCTGCCGTAGCCGACAGCGACAATAAAGACAGCGTTATCGCAATGGGCTGCATTGCAGTAAATACCGCTTATGCAGAAAAAAATCCTCAGGCCGTTGCAAACTTTGTAAAAGAGTACGAGCAGTCGGTTAACAAGGTTAACGAAGACCATTCTGCCGCTTCTCAGGTAATTGCAGAGCTTGAAATTGTTCCTGCCGCAGGCGTAGCATTAAAGGCGCTGCCTCGTTGCAACATCGTTTGCATCACCGGCGAACAGATGATAAACAAGGTAAGCAATTTCTACAACGTACTTTACACAGCTAATCCCGACTCAATTGGAGGAAAGCTGCCCGATGAAAACTTCTACTATATTGTCAAATAAAGTCTTTAAATACACTTTAATAACTGCTATATGGCTTCTTATATGGCAAGGGGCCGCTATGCTTATAAACGAGGAGATACTTTTTGTATCTCCTTTAGGTGTTGCCAAGGCGCTGCTTCAAATGGGTGGCACAATAGAGTTTTGGAAATCCCTTGTTTTCTCAATTTGCAGAGTGCTTGGCGGATTTGTTGCCGGCTATATTGTCGCTTTTTTGATGGCAATGCTTGCTCACCGCTTTTCATTTTTCAAGGCCTTCGTTTCGCCCATAATCAGTATTGCCAAAGCAACCCCCGTGGCTTCCTTTATAATTTTGGCGCTTATGTGGCTGGGTAACGAAACGGTGCCGGTTATTATAAGTATGCTTATGGTTATACCCATTGTGTGGAGCAACACCTTGTCAGGCCTTGAAAATATAGATGTTGGCCTTATTGAGATGACCAATTTGTACAAAATGTCTTTTTTCAAAAAAATAAGGTTGCTCTATCTGCCTTCTATATTTCCCTATATGCTATCGGCATCGGGTTCCGGTTTGGGCCTTTGCTGGAAGGCGGGCATAGCGGCAGAGGTTATCTGCCGAGCCATTCCGTCAATTGGCGACGAGATATGGAAAACCAAGTTCTATATACAAACAGACAAAATGTTCGCGTGGACGGCAACGGTAATTTTATTGAGCGTTTTGTTCGATTTTCTTATTCGGTTGTTGTCCAAGGCAGCTTATAAGCGCTTGTCATCAGAGGAGGGGTATAAGGATGAAACTTGATAATATATCCCTTTCCTTCAACGGTAAGCCCGTGCTCAGCAACGTAAGTTTTGATATTCCCAAAAAAGGTATAACGGCTATGGTTGGTCCCTCGGGCTGCGGAAAAACTACTTTGTTCAGAATTATGGCGGGGCTGCAAAAGCCGGATAGCGGCACTATTATTGATGCGCCGCACGTTATATCCTACGCCTTTCAAGAGCATCGCCTTTTTCCTTGGTTCAGCGGCATAAAAAACGTTATGTGCGTTACCGATACCGAGGATGAGACCCGTGCTAATTTATTGCTGCAGTCTTTAGGCATTAGTAAAGAGGATGGGTTAAAGCCGCCCGCAAAGCTATCGGGTGGAATGAGGCAGCGTGTTTCAATAGCCCGTGCCGCCTACGTTAATGCCGATTTTTATTTGTTTGACGAACCCTTTTCGGGCCTTGACGCCGAAAACATAAACAAAGTAATAGCGCTTTTGCAATCACTTGCAGAAAAGGCCGCCGTGGTGGTTATCACTCACGAGCACGCCCAGCTTTTAAACCCTGTAAAAACCTTGCATTTGGAGGAACTTAAATGAAAACCATAAAGAGCTTTTTGGTTAATCACGATATTCTGACCCCCGGCGTTTACGTGTCCAGAATTGATAGAGACGTGGTTACTTATGACCTGCGCTTCCGTCATCCCAATAGGGAAGAGGTGTTGCGCAACGATTCAATTCATACCATTGAGCATTTGTTTGCCACCTACGTTCGCAACAGCCGCTATTCCGATAACGTCATTTATTTTGGCCCTATGGGCTGCCGCACGGGATTTTATTTCTTAACCTGCGGTTTAACTGACGGTCAGGTGCTTGAGCTTATTAAAGAGGGAATGGCCTTCGTTAAAGATTATCAGGGCGAAATTCCCGGCACTACGGCGATAGAGTGCGGCAACTATAAAGAGCACAGTCTTGAATACGCAAAAAAGGATGCCGCTCGCTATTGTAATGATATTGCCAATTTAACCGTTGACGATATGCAGTATAAAAACTGACATATACCACAATATATGCCATTAAAACTGAAAAACTGTTGACAAATATTACAAATTACTTCAAAAAGGTTGCAAAGTTGTAACATTTACGGTATAATTTCTGTAAAAGTTACAACTTTGTAATTGTTTTTGGAGGTGACAGTATGATAAAGGCAAATGCTATTAAAGTTCTTAATGCTCTGCGTTCAGGCCTTTTCGTGCTGTTTAAGAATAAAACCGTTAAGCGGGTTACCGTAAGTGCATTAACATTTGTCTTTATCTTTTCCGTCTTTATGTCGGTGCTTGCGGTTACCGACCTTACCTATGCGGTTGAGGTTAACGTTAAGGGTGAATCCTGCGGTTACGTTACCGACCTTGAAACGGTAGATAAAGCGGTAGATTCTTTAAATAACATTTCTGTTCAAGAGGATAAGTCTTTTTCAAGCCCCAAGGTAGATTGCAGCTTTGCGGTCGTTCCGTCCTCACAGCTAATTTCCTCCTCACAGCTTGCCGATAATATCGTGCTTAACGATAGCAACGTTTACAAGGTTGCCTGCGTTATAGTTAACGGGGTTACCTTTGCTAAGGTTGATTCGGTTGAAGCGGGCGAAACCGCACTTGCTGAAATTTCGGGCGGCAACCGTTTTTACAATACCGTTGAGGTTAAAGAGTGTCTTTTATCTTTCGAGGGCAAAAGCCGTCTTAAAAAGCTTAAGGATTGCTTGTCCGACACCCTTACCACTACCCTTAATTACCTTACCCAAAAGGGCGATACTAAAGAGAGCATTGCCGCACGGTTTAACCTATCGGTTGAAGCCATCCCCGATTTTATCTGCGGTGATGAAATTGAGCTGTCGGCAAATCTTCCTGCCTTTGCATTTGTAAATGAAGAAGAGTTTTCAACCAAAAAAAGCGTGCCTGCAACCAAATCTAACAATTCGGGATGGGAAGTAACCGTTTATAAAAACGTTTACGTAGGCGGCGTTAAGGTTAACACTAAAGAGGTTGGCACACACTTCAGCGAAAAATTCCCCAACAAGCCCAAAGCAACCAAAATTGTAAGCGCAGGCAAAAAGGGATATTGCTGGCCCGTTGATACAGGTTACAGACAGTATATCAGTTCTTTCTGGGGTGACGAAAGAGACCACGAAGGTTATGATATAGCCGCGTCGGTGGGAACCCCCATTCTAAACGTATACGGCGGCAAGGTTGTGTCGGTAAACGCATCGGGCGAGGGATACGGACTTCACTTTGTTATCGACCACGGCAACGGCGTTAAAACCCTTTACGCACATTGCTCAAAGCTTTACGTCAGCGTTGGCGATAGGGTAGAGCGAGGCGAGGTTGTGGCCTTGGTTGGCGCAACGGGTCGTGTAACCGGTCCTCATCTTCATTTTGAGGTTTATAAAAACGGAGTTCGCGTTGACCCTTACAGTTATATAGGCAGCAGATAATTTTAAACGGAGTGTTAATTTAACACTCCGTTATTGTTTTATTCAAATTTATGTGGTATAATTAATAACAAATACAGAAAAAGTTGGTGCATTATGGAATTAATGGATGTTTTTGTTGAACAGCTCGTGACTCGTAATATGAAAAAGTCAGAGTTTATTCTTAAAATGGTGCTTTTTGCATTTTGCGGCTTGTTTTCGGGCATTTTGCTTTTGTTGGCCCTGTCTAGCCCCATTATGCTTCCTTTGTATGTTCTTATAATTGCAGGCGTAATTTTTCTTGCCTATTACCTTGGCGGAAAATTGAATATCGAGTTTGAGTATTGTCTTACCAACGGTCTTTTTGACGTTGACGTAATTACCAATAAAAAAAGCCGCAAGCGCATTGCGTCTTTTGAGTGCAAATCGGTAGAAGATTTCGGCAAATATGACGCCAATGCACAATACGGCTACAGCAAGCAAATAATGGTTGCAAACGCCGATGCAGAGCAGCTTTATTATTTTATCTACTCATCAAAAGAAAACGGCAAGGTGCTTTTGATATTTGAGCCAAACGAAAAGATGCTTAAAGGGTTAAAGCGCTGTTTGCCCCGTCAAATGACCTTTAAGGTGTTTGGCTGATAAAAAACGGTGGTGATTTGATTGCTTATCTACACAAAAAGAGAAACGGTAACGGTTGAGCAAAATGCAATGGCATCAGGTATTTCACAGCAACGCTTGATGGAAAATGCGGGAAGCTCGGT
>JAZQSG010000254.1:0-2606 GCA_045630025.1 Acutalibacteraceae bacterium | reverse complement strand
CAACCCACAACAATAATCTTCATAAAACAATACTTCCTTATTACAGTATAAACTTATTATACTATATATCTTTAAATTTTTCTACCCTATTTTGCCAGGGCGCTCATACACTTAATAAGACTGCCCTTGGCGTCGCCACCTT
Organism: Acutalibacteraceae bacterium; assembly: GCA_045630025.1. Taxonomy (GTDB): domain Bacteria; phylum Bacillota; class Clostridia; order Oscillospirales; family Acutalibacteraceae; genus RGIG2206. Next base: position 2,464 of record JAZQSG010000254.1, on the reverse strand, counting down.
GCGCGGCGGTTTGCAAATGCAAATAGCAAACTCCGTTAGGGGCAAGCTCACCTATTTTAAGGGAATATCGCCTATTCCCTGCCGTAAGGGTTGCCTCGCCCTTACGGGTATCGTAAGCTATAACAATATCGGTATAATCGCCTGCCTCTGTGTCGGCAGAGGTAACCACCCAGCTAAAGGCGGCACAATCGGCAACGGTATGGTCGACGGGATTCATCCAACGGTCGGTAAGAGAAATTCGAAGCCCATCACCAAGCACCTTGGCTTTTATGGTGACGGTGCCCTGCGCCGCAGCAGGAAAATTCCACACCGCCCCCTGAAGGTTGCTGAAAAGTCGGTCGTCGTTTGTATTGCGAATAAGCAGCGCCTCGGTATGATCTGCCGATGGGTCGGGCACAAGAAGGGCGCCGTTGGTGCGATTCCAGGCGCAATGCCCCGTAAAGCCGCGGTAATTGCCCGTTACGCTTTTAACGTAAACCTGGGTAGACAAGCCCTCTAAGCCACGACGGAAATTTTCGCTTTTGCTTTTTTCGTAAAGCCAATCAACGTCAAATATAACCAATCGGCTGACCGTTTCGTGCTGACCGATATGCACCAGCACCTTGTTAAAAGGCAGCTCAAGGGCTTGAAACTGATGAACGCTTTTGTCGCGACCGCAGCCGTTGCCGCCGAAGGAGCGAAAATCGGCGTGGTTGCGCAAGGGGTTAAGATAAAGCTCGCGAAAGCCGATAAAGGATTGCAGCCCATCTTCAGATATGACGGCGCTGCTTGAATCGCGGTTGGTGAATATGTCTTCAAATACGCCCTTGCACTCGTTGGGGCTAAGAGGGGGCCAAACCGAAGCTTTATCAAGCTCGGGCAAGGGCTGGGTGTTGTTGTAAAATATAATTATGCGACCATCCTGCAGGCGTAAAAAAGCAGGGGTGGTAAGGGTCATATGCAAAGACGAGGGCTTGGGCGTTGACCAGCTGTTGCCGTAATCCTCTGAATAGCAGATATACATATAATCGGTAGAAGTGCGCAGTATCATTGCCAAACGGCCGTCGCCAAGCATAACGATTTCGGGCTCAATGCCCGAATTTTCCCACCGAGGGCCAAGATGAGGGGGCTTGACCGCAAAACTGTCGGACTGAGCCACCTTTACAACGCGCCAGGTGTCGCCGTCATCGTCGGAAATAAGCACGGCCGAGCGGTCACCGCAGCCCTCTTGCTCGTCGTTAAACTGAACGGGGATAAGCCAGCGCTTTATTTGGGGTATGGCGTAGGGTTGACGAAAAACGCCAACCTTTTGAATAGGCGAAGTAACCCTTGTGTAATTTTGGTCATCGGGGCCAAGCTCGCTGATGCCTATATGCTGAATTTCGCTTTTGCGCCAAAAGGCAAGCCAGCGGTTTGACCAGGGGCTTTTGACCGAGGCGCCCAAGGCACCTTGGGGACAAACCACCGTTTTCCAGCTTAGGCCACCATCCACAGAGCGAATATACACCCTCTCTTTAGGGCCGTCGGGCTCGTCGTCGAGAGCTCGGTAGCCGTAGCAGCGCAGCTCACTGTCGGCAGTAACGGTAAGGTCGGTGAGAGCGTCGGAAAAAGGGGTGGCCACAACGGTGGGCTCGTATATTCGCTTAAGCTCGTCGATATCAGCCACAGTCATTCGGTTTAATATCAGTTGGGGATTGATTTGCATACAAATCACCTCTTGCTAAAAGTATAGCATCGGCAGGTCGCGGGTGCAATAGAAAAGAGGACACACTTTGCAAAAAAGTAATAATTGACATTCTATTTTTACTGTAATATAATTAGTTTATGCTTTTTTAGAAGCTACTTAAAAACAAAGGAGTTAAGACAAATGAAAGCAAAAGTAATTGTTCCAAAAATTATAATGCTGGCATTTATCGTGCTTTTCGGTGCGGCCTGTTTCATTACCGGCGACATTACCAACCCCGTTGGCACTATGTGGTCACTCTTCCCCCCTGTTGTGGCTATTATGCTGGCCCTTATCACCAAAGAGGTTTACAGCTCACTTTTCGTGGGTATTATCTCGGGTGCGTTGATTTACAGCAACTTTAACGTGGTTAAAACCGTTGATGCCGTTACCAACGAAGGCCTTATCTCTTCAGTTTCAGGCACTGCAGGCATATTTGTGTTCTTGGTATTGCTTGGCGTGTTGGTTGCCCTTATAAACAAGGCAGGCGGCTCTGCTGCATTTGGCCGTTGGGCTCAAAAGCACGTTAAAACCAAGGTTGGCGCATCACTGTGCACCTTTGCACTTGGCATTCTTATCTTTATTGACGACTACTTTAACTGCCTTACCGTTGGCAGCGTTATGCGCCCCGTTACCGACAACGCAAAAATCAGCCGTGCTAAGCTGGCATACCTTATTGATGCCACCGCAGCACCCATTTGTATGATTGCACCCATCTCTTCCTGGGCTGCCGCTGTTTCTGAGTACACCAAAGACGTTACC
>JAZQSG010000253.1:0-11550 GCA_045630025.1 Acutalibacteraceae bacterium | reverse complement strand
GCCTGTTTTCTTTCTGCCTTGCGTCAATTCCTCATAGCCTTTTATAAACTTTTCACGTTTCCAGTATTCCAGCACTTGCCCTATATAGTCGCGTATTGTCTGCTGATCCTTGCGGGAAAGCTCGTTATTTTCGCCTATTTCATCAAATACGCTTTCGTAAAGTATATTGCGGCTTGTCTTGTTTCCGTTCTTGCCTTTCATTACGGAAATACGCCGCATAAGGTAGCCTTTAATAGCTATGCGCCTTTCGGTATTTGATACTTTCGCGCCGGTCTTGTCGCGCACGTCCAAAAGTGCAGCCGGTACGGTTATTACTTGCCCTGTAAGGCGGCTATAATCGTAAAGTATAGGGGCTTTTATCATTTTATAGGCCTTTACTTTCTGGCCGCCCGCTGTTACCTCTATTGCGTCAAGTGCTAAAAGGTAGGTATCTATCTTACCGCCTGTTACCTGTGCGCCGTTTAATGATAATTTGCGCCGGGTCAATTCCTCGCTGCAATCTATCTGTACGCGCACAAAACGCATTTTATCAAGGCTGCGCGTTACTGCGCCGATCTGTTGCGGCGACGGTGTTTCGGTTTCGGTGGCGTTTACCATTGCCCGGTATACTGTGGCGGCTGTTATTATGTGGCTTTCGTCGCCGTATTCGTACAAGCTGGTTACTGCGTCCGCTACTTGCCGGTCGTACTCTGTAAAGGGTTGACGGCTTGAAAGTTTTATATTTTCGCCCTCATAGCTCAATATGCAGCGCGTTTTTATTTCCGTTGATCCTTTGCCGCCTACTTTCAAATTAAACTCGCCCGCGTTCAATATCTCTTTTGTAAGGCTGTTTGCAAGTTTATTGTTAGGTATTACGTGCTTTTGCGGTATGATACTTGAAAGCTGCGGCAATACGTCGCGTACCTGTTCCGGGGTCAAGTTTTCGACGCTTTCGCCCTTTATAAGCCCTTTCAATAATTCCATTACCGGGGCTATTTCTGCGTTTGCCTTGTCATTGCTTAAGGCATAGCGCAAGGCCTTTATAATAACGTCGTGGTATCTTGCCTCTATCTGGCCGCGCTCTGCGTTCCAGCTTTCCCACTTTATATCAATATAGGCCTTTTCTTTTTTGCCCTCTGGTATTTGCCGGTGCTTGCCGTCTTTAATTTCGCTATATACTGTTACGTCGTTTACGCCTATACGGTCGGCATACTCTGCCGGTACTTCCCCGGTGGCTGCAATTTGTGGCCATGCTTTATCCCATATTTCGGCGGGTAGCTTTTCCGGCTCGCGGGCGTTTATTTCATCAATAGCGCGTAAATACTCTTGCAGTAGTGCGGTATCGTCGGCCGTAAGCTGTACGCTTTCGTTTGTCTGATCCTGTTTCATTTACTACGCCCCTTTACTCGTTCTTTTCCATATCTGCCCTTACAAGCTCTATTAAATACTCTGTAAGGGATATTTGCCGCCGCTGGTCTATACTTGCCTTTGCAGCTGCTACGGTCAAATATTCTTTAATTTCTGCCGGTATCTTAAGGTTAAGACGTTCAAGCGGTACGGTGTATTTTGCGGGTCTGCCGCCGTTTACGTTTTGTACGTCCTTTACGTCCTGTACGTCCTGTACGTTATTTACATTTTGTACGTTTGTTACGTTTCCGCTTGCTATCTGGTCAAATACGCTCGTACCGGCTGCGGCTGCGTCTTTCATGCTCTTTTTTGCCATTGTGCTATTACCTCACTTTCTTTTTATAGGCCTATTTCTTTAATAAGCTGCTTATAGTCTTTTGCCGGGTTGCTGCGTGGCGCATAATCAAATATGCTTTCGCGCTGCGTCTGTGCCTCTCGTACCGCTACGCCCTCACGTATTACCGTTTTATAGGTCGGTATATCCAGCTCGCGGCATTTATCCGTTATAACGTCGGTAAGGTCGCGGGCAAGTATTGTGCGGGTGCTGTGCCGGGTAAATACTGCGCCGCCGATCTTAAGCCCTTTATTTACCTTTTGTGCGTCCTGTATGCTCTGTTTAAGCTGGTAAAGGCCTTGCAGCGCGTACATATCGGCCGTTAAAGGAATAATTACCACGTCTGCCGCAATAAGGGCATTTACAAGTAGAATATTAAGCGCGGGCGGGCAATCTATCGTTATAACGTCGTATTTGCTCTTTATAGGCTTTAAGGCCGTTGCAAGTAGCTTGCCGGGGTCTTTGCCTGTAAAGGAAAGTGCAAGCCTATTGCTTGCGGTTATAAGGTCGCCTTGCTGCGTGTGTTGTATGATCTGGCCGGGCGTTGCTGATCCTGTTAAAAGCTCATACGCGCCCATATCTGCGCTATTACCGCCCATGCTAAAAGATAAATTGCCTTGCGGGTCAAGGTCTATTGCAAGCGATCTGCGGCCGATCTTTGCCGCGCCGGTCGCTATTGCTTGCGCTGTGGCGGTCTTTGCAACGCCGCCCTTTTGGTTACAAACTGCAATTATCATGCGTCCTCGCTTTCTACCTCGTTTATAAGGTCTATTGTTTTTTGTAAGGCCTCTGCTTGCCTCTGCTGCTGTGCCTTAAGTAGTTTTATAAGGTTTCGCCGCGCCCTGTGATCCATGCAAATATATTGCGAAATGTCGTAAAAATGGATACTTGCGGCCGGGTATTCCAGCTTGAAACGCTCGTAATATTCCCTTGCTAAAGGCTCGTTGCTCATGTGGTACGGCTGCGTTTTTCGCTTTAATAATTCCTTTGTAAAATAGCTGTATTCCTCGTTATAAATCACTCTTAAAAGCCCCCTTTCTCTACTTAAGCGTATATTTCTAATCTTAAGTAGGGCTATTTTCTGCCGGTACTTTCAAGCGTTCCAGCTCTGCCGCGCTTATTCTGATCTGTACGCCTACTTTGTAATGCTCTATTTTCTTTGATCTTATAAGGCGGTAAATTGTGTTTTCATGCACTCGCAATATTTCTGCGGCCTCTGGTACGGTGTAAAAAGGTCTTTCAAAGTCGCTCATTATTTGCCCCCTTTCTGCGCTCTGATCTGCGCTAATAATTCCCGCTGCTGTTCTGCGGTCATGCTCATTATTTCGGCCTCAAGCTCTGGTATTACCGGGTTAAGCTCTGCGCCGTTGAAATAATAATCATAAATGCCCTTGCGCCCTTTTTCCTCTGCGGCCTTGTGGTCGTCGTCGTGTATGTATATTTCACTCGTTGCCGGGTCGCAATGCCTCATAAGGTGTTGTACGCCGTAAAGGTCAATACCGGCCTTGTGTGCGCCTGTGCCGCTGGTATGCCTCAAGCTGTGCGCGGTCAATCTGTCGCTATCATATCCAGCATTTACAAGCATACTTTTAAGCATTGTGCTTATTGTAGTAGTAGCAATACGGCCGCCCTTGCTGCGGTTGCTTGTGCTTGTAAAAAGCGGGCTTTTCGGCTTTACCTCTGCGCTGCGGCTGTTCAAATAGTCGGTTATAGCCTCGTATACTTCCTTTATAAGCAATACCGGCGCGTCTTTGTCGTCGTGGCCTTTGCCCTGTAAATATAGGTACGTCGTGCCGCCTATGGTCTTAAGGTCGCCCACGTCGGCGCGGTGTATTTCAATAGTACGTAGGCCGCATATTACGCACAATAAGTACATTGCGTATAAACGCTTGCCGCTTTCGTCGCTGCGGTCTATCGTGTCCGCGATCTGCGCCACGTCCTCACGTTGTAGCGCGTCTTTTTTGTGTACGTCGTGCCGTATCTTTGCGCCGTGTATATTGTCGGCTACGTTCGGATAAAGCCCCTCGCTGGCCGTCCACTTGAAAAAGTGCTTTACGGCTCGTAAATACTGCGCCTGTGTGCCGGTAGCAAGGCCGCTGCTGCTTAAGTAGTCGCGGTATGCCTTTATATGCTCGCGTTCTGGCTGTGTAATGCCGTTAAGCTCAAGCCATTTTACAAACTGCCGTATACAAGTAAAATAGCCTTTTACTGTCGTTTCCTTGCGGTCTGTGTAGTCTATGAAACGCTCAAATAAAGACGTACTAAAGGCGGGTACTTGCGCCCCCTGTACTACCATAAAAGGCCTTGCCGGTGCTGCCGGTGCTATCGCTAAAGCTGCGTTACTGTATGCCATATTACCGCCCCTTTCTTTTTGTAATGGTAATGTTTATGTTACTATTATAGGGCGGTGGTGTCTATTTGTCAAGTATTGTGTGGGTGTTTAATACGTACTATTTGTAAAAAACGCGCTGTGCGTTCTTTCTTTACTGGCCTATAAAAGAAAAAAGGGCTTGCCGCTGTGGGCTTGCCCTCTTTCTCTGATCCTGTGCAGCTGCTTAAAAGTTTTCTACGGTTTCGGCTGTAAACTCGCCCCAATGGTCAATCATTCCGGGGTTATTTACGCAACGGTCGTATAAGCTGGCCATAGTGTCGAAAGCCTGTAAACGGTCGTTTCCTGTGTTTGCCTTTGCCTCATAGTCTACTAAACGCAAGTTTCTTGCCTCGTTGTCGTTCTGGCCGTATTTGCTGCCGCGTTCCTCTGCTGCGTCGGCTGCATACTTGCCGATCATACGCGCCATTGTATGATTACCGGCGGCCTGTGCCTCTTTCAAAAGTCGCATATATTCGCCCGCGTTCATAATACCGCTTTTTATAAGCTCAAGGGTGTTACTATCCAGCGCGGCCGGGTCTACGCTGTATTCTTTCTCAAGGTCTGCCGCAAGGTCTTTGCGCATTGCCTGTATTTCGCTTGTGTGGCTTGCAAAAGCTCGCTTTGCAGCGTCAAAAGCTGCCTTTGCCTCTAAATAGTCGGCCTGTGCGCGTGCGCTCTTTGCTGCGTATTCTGCATTTACAATGCCTTGACGCTGCGGGTATTCGTTGCGCTGCTGCTCTGCTTTCTTATATGCCGCCTCTGCCTTGCGGTATTCCTCAAAAGCTGCCTTTGCTATTTCATCAACCTTTTTTACATAGTGATTAAATTTACTCATTGTTATTGATCCTCGCTTTCTTTAATGTCGCTAAAGTCTATTACTACGTTGTTTATGCCTGTAAGGGTGCAGCCGTTATTATAAAGGGCGCAATCTCTACGGCATTTTGCTTTATACTTGCTTAAAGGGCATTGCAAGCCCTCTGTTGCCTTTGCTGCGGTTATTCTGGCAAGCGTGCAGCCGTCCATAAATAGGGCGCATTTTTCACGCGTGCAGCTTGTTTGCATACCCTCTGCAAAAGGGCAATTACGCGCCGGTATCTTTGCTTTTTCGGCCTCTGCCTTGCGCTGTGCCTCTTGTGCAGCTTTCTTGCGTCTGTGGTAGTCCTCTACCTCGCTTTGTGGTATGTCGTGGCCGTCAATTTTTACGGTCATTTCATATTCTTTTACGTTGCCTACCATGCGGAAACGACGCACGCCGCCCCATTGATTTACTTCCTCTTGCCACTCGCCCGGCTGTATTTCTTCTCGTGGATATTTCAAGGCTTTTTACCTCTCTTTCTGCCTCTGTCGGCCGTTCTAATTAAGATTATGTTTATACGCTTAAGTAGCCTTAAAGCTCGTTTAAGCGTTCAATAAGCGGGCAATTTTCCACGCTGCGCCTATTGCTGTAAAGATGATCCGCTACAACGTCAAAAGTAAATAAAGGTACGTGCCGCCCGGTATGCTCTTTGAATAATTCCGCGTTTGCGTCATTTACTGCGCCGAAAGCTGGCAATACTTCTTTTTGCCATAATTGCCGGTCAATCTTGCTAAAGCAATGCGGGCATTGTCTGGCCTTGTCGTCGTTCCAGTTGTCGCGGTGGTATACTTCCCACGTGCCGCCGCATACCTCGCAATGTATACGTAAATATGCCATATTGTCGCCCCTTTCTGGCCTTTAAGCCGATATTTTGCGGTAATTTATAAGCCGATCCAGCGCATAACGTACCGCGTCTATTGTGTGGTTGTCTTTGTCTGGTACGTCGGCCAAAAACTCGCCGTCTTTCGTTGTCATGTATTCATACCCTATAAACTCGCGGTGCGCGTTTGGTGTCCGCGCCGGGTCTATGATGATATGCCGATTTTGTAGCCACTTTACGCCGTAAATAACGCTGCCGGGGTATTTCTGGCAAGCAATACACTTTAAGCCGCCGTTTCGTAGGTCGTTTATGCTTTTCGGCTCTGCGCTATCGCATATTATTACTTGTTTTTCCTTGTATACCTCATAGCTGCCGAAATAGCCCGCCTTTTCATATTGCCCGGTGTACTCGTACCCTTTCGCTTTTATAGCGTCTGCAAGCTCGTTATTGCTCAAGTGCTTTTTATATATTTCGTCTATCAAATAAACGGTATCGTGCTTGCTGTCGTAAGCTACGCGCATAAATACGGCCGGGTCTACGCTAAAGCCAAAGTCTACGCCCGCGTAAATGTATTGCAGCTCTTTTATTTCGTCGTCGGTAATTTCGCGTACTGTAATATTTGGGAATACCTCGCCGCCGCTGCCTGTGGCCTCGCCTAAATACTCGTGCTTGTATGCTTTCTCGTTTATCTCTTGCAGCCTTTCGGCCTCTAAAATAAAGTCGTCGCCTAACCATTGCGCCGGTATATCAAGGTACGACGTGTGCAGCGTTATTGCTCGCGGGTCTGGCCTTGCTATAAAGACGTTTGCCCAATTACTCGCATTTATAGGCGGGTTAAAGCTGCGAAATACTGTAAACGCATTACCGCCACGCTGTACGGATTGCATAACCGATCTTGTAAAGTTTTCGCCCGGTAGCTCGCTAAATTCTTCAAGCCATATAAAGCGGAAAAAGCCGCGCCGGGGTTTTATACTCTTTAGCTTGCTGCTATCGTCAAGGCCTCTAAAAAGGATCTGCGCGCCTGTCGGCTTATACGTCCAGCACATAGGCGAAACGCTGCCGCGCCATAGGTCGCCCACGTCTAAAATATCAATAGCCCATGCAATTTGAGAAAAAACGCTTTCACGCATTGTATTTGCTGTGCGTCTAAATACTATTGCGCTGCTTTCGCCGGTCTGATCTTGCATAATGCCGTTTACAATCTCAAGGGCGCAAAAGCTACTTTTGCCGCTGCCTCTGCCGCCCGGTAGGTTGTAATACTGGTGCTGCTGCGCCTGTATATCCTCATGCAAGGGCAAATATACCGGGGCTATATGCTGCGTTACGTCTATTGCGTCTATTACGGCCTTTGCGTCTTTTCTGTTTTTTACTTCCTTTTGCAGCTCTGCAAGCTGTCGTAATACTGCGCTATTCATTCGGAAATACCGCCTTTTTAAGCTCTGCAAGCTGTGATAATATGTCGGCCTGTTCGGTCAATTTAAGGCTGTTGCGCGTTATTGCCTCTGCTGCGTTAAGCTGTACTTGCTGGCTTGCGTTTGGGTCGTTCATAACGTCGCGCATTTTCTGTATTGCCTCGCTTACCATGCCTTGTATATATGCTGCGCTCTGCTCTAATACCTCACGCCGCGCGGCCTCGTATTTTTCCTTAAAGGCTGGCTTTCTCAATCTGGCGTGTATTTGCGTTTTTGAAACGCCGCAAGCTGCCGACGCTGCCGCAACGGTAGGGTTGCTTATAAGTGCAGCTATTATAATTTCGTCTTTGCGCTCTGCGCTTGCTTTCGTCGCCATAGGGTCGCCCCCTTTCTTTTATAGTTTTTGTGCAATCGCATATTTCGCCGGGGTCTAAATTTGCCCCGCAATGCTCGCACGTTCTGTAATATGCCATTATTTCGCCCCTTTAATATAAAGCGTTGTGCCGGTGGCCTTTTCCGTTACGATAATAAGGCCGTGTACGGTCTGTATTGTTACCGTGTCGGTGTCTGCGGTGGTCTTTGCCTCGCTGATCTGCGCGGCCGTACCCTTTGCAGCTCGTACCCGGTGGCTTGTAAAGGTATAATCTGCGCCGCCCTCAAGGTCATATATGCGTGTCTGTGCGCCCTCACGTTCGATTTTAAGGCCGTTGCTTTCGTATAGGGTCAATATGTCGGCCTCGTTCTTTGTGCAGCCTATAAGGGCAAATACGGCCATTACAAGCGCAAGTAATAAAGCTGCTGTTTTTCTTTTCATTCTTTGCGCCTCTTTTCTGCGTCAATAAATGCCTGTGCAGCCTCTTTGCTTTCAAACTTGCCGCCGATCTGATCCCATGAAAAGCCGCCGCCGTAGTCCTTAAGGTAAAGCACAATATAAACGCCCTCGCGTAATGCTTTAATTCTGTACTTGCTCATTGCCATTACTTGCGGCCTCTCTTTCTGCTCTGATTTTCTCGCCTTTGCGTTCCCACGTTTTCGCGGTGTATTCTTTCTGCTTTCCGGGGTTTTTCTTTCGCCACTCTCGCATATACTTTGCGCGTGCTGCTCTGGCCTCTGCTGTCATTGCCATTATTTCGCCTCGCTTTCTGTAATAAATGCACAATATGTATATTATGTTTTTTATGCTTTATACGTTCTATACGTATTATACGTTATTTTTATTGTAATGTCAATGTTTATAGGCTTTTGCGGGGTCTAATTAAGATTACATTTATACGCTTAAGTAGAAAAAGCCGATAAAAAAAAAGACGGCCGCCCTTTGTGGGTTGCCGCCTCTGATCCGCGCCCGGTATTTTGTTTTAATACTCGTTTACATACATAATCATTGTATTGTTTGCGTCTAAACTGTCGGCCATGCTTTCGGAAAAGGCCGCTATAATGTAAATATCATTTTCAAGGCCGCACGCTGCTTTATACCTTGCCACTATGCGCCCCTCGCCCTCTGCAAGCTCGCTGTTGTTTGCGTCGGTGTCCTCTGCCGGTATTTCGCCATAGTCGCCCTTGTAAAGCCTCTGTAAACATTCCAGCACGTACCTATAAGCGGCGGGGTTGTCTTTTATATCTGCCGCAATGCCTCGCGTTTGGTATACTTCCCTTTGTCTGATCTGCTCAAGTGTCATATTATAAAGCCCCTTTCTAAATGGTCGGTATTTCGTCGTTGTCGTCATCATCAAAAGGCGATTTGCCGTCGTATGGAATAAAGCCGCCCTTTACCTCGCTATATGTCTGCGTATGCGGGTAATAATTAAGCTGTATGCTGCCTGTTTTGCCGTTGCGGTTTTTGGTTATTGCAAGCTCTTTGCATTGTGTTTTAGGGTTGTACCATAAAAACATAATCTTTGTAGCGTCATTTTCCCATGATCCGCTTTCCTTTAAGCTGCTGTTTTTCGGCTCTGCCTTTTCGTTTTTCTTACTCTCGCGGTTTTGCTGCAATAGCACAAACATAATAATATTATTAAGTCGTGATATACGCCGCAATTCCTCGCTTATTTGTGTAAAGCGTTCGTACCGGCTGGCCGATTTATTACCCACGTTTACAAGTAGCCCGGTATCTATAAATACTATTGTCGGCTCTGTTCTGCCTCTTGTGGCTGCTTTTATTTGCGTTTCAATCTCTTTAAGGTCGTAAGTGTCCGTTAAAAGCTGTATTTCTCTACGTGCCGCAAGCTCTTTTATTGCTGCGTCTACTTTATCGCGCGTGCGCTGGTCGTGGTTGTAGCCCTCTATCTGGTCAAGCTCTATGCCGGTATGTATTGCTACAAGCCTTTGTAATATGGTCGCCTCGTCCATTTCCAGATTGATATATAACGCCGGGTAATTGCTTTGCAGCTCATGTAAAAAATTAAGTGCAAGGCTACTTTTGCCCGCGCCTGTGTCGGCTGCTATTACTACGGTATCATGCGTTTTTAATTTTGCAGTTTCGGAAAGCTGCGGAAAAAGCGGCATTTCTAAAAAATTATCGTCTACGGCCTCAAGTATTGCTTTTGCTCTTTCCAGCGTAAGCAAGCCCGGAAAGCGTGCCTTGCCCTCTGCTGCTTTTACCGCCTCTGTAAATGCTACGCGATCCGCTGTTAAAGCCTCGTTTGGGTCTTTATGCTCGCCGCATATATTCGCCTGTAAAAAAGGGGTTTCAAGCTCTTTTAAGCCCTCTGCAAGCTGTTTATTGCCATTGCCGCCCGCGTCGTCGTTGTCATAGCATAATATAAGCGTGCTGCTGGTCTTTTTCTCTTTCAAGGCCTCAATAATGCGCTGCCGGTTGCTCGCGCTGTTGGTAGCAAGGGCAATGCCCCCGGCCTCAATTATCGAAAGCGCGTCTATTGCGCCCTCTGTGATAAATACCGGGCGTGCCGCCTCGTTATATAGTGCAGCCATATTAAAGGGCGGCGCGGTGTCGTTTTCGTCGGTCTGCTTATTGTTTAGCTTTTTATAGGCTTTCGGTGTTTCCTCTAATATGCTGCGCCCCATATAATGCGATCTGTCAAAAGGAATAATTAAGCGCGGGCAAGGGTGCGGCTTGTATTCGTCGCCCATTGCGCCGGGTGCGCTTGCCGGGTCTGCTGCGGGGTCGTAGCCGATCCAGTAGGCCGCCGCCGTTTCCTCGCTTATGCCTCTAAAAGATAAATACTCACGTGCTGCGGGGTCGTTTATACGCTCTTTGCACGCTTTATAATAGGCCGTATAATCTGGCTTGCCCTCTGTGGCCTCTATTTTGCCCTCTGCGGGCTTTTCTTCTTTCGGCGGTGTATTTGTCGCCTTGCCCTCTTTTCGTGGCTCTGTGGGGCGTTCTGCGCGGTCGTTTTCTATCGTAATGCCGAAACGGTCATATAATGCCGTGAAAGCCTCGCCCACGTCGCAAGCGTGCTGCTGCTGGTAAAGGTCTACTATGTCGCCGTAAAAGCCGCACTTAAAGCATTTAAGCTGCGTACCGTCGCCGCGTGGGTCTATGCTCATGCCGTCGCCGTCTTTTCCTGTGCCGTTACCGCATAAGGGGCAAATATAAGTAGTTTTGCCCGCTATTTTCTTCTTTGCCGGTTGTAAATAATCTGCGTACCGGCTCTTTACTTCTCTTGCTGCGTCTGATCTGTTCATATTGCTTTATTACCTCGCTATCTTGAAAAATAGCCCCGCCCTCGTTATAATAGGCGTAAAGCGGGGCTTGCCTTTGCGGTTGCCTTGCTTAAGCGGTCGCCTGTGCTTTAGCCGGTACGGTGTCCGCTTTTTTAATTGCCTCTTTTGCCCGGTATTCGTCGCTTTCGCTCAAGCTGTCGCCGCGCATATACCGTAAAACAATTACGGCCGTTTCCAGCTTTTCAAAGCGGCATATCTCGTGCAGCTTGTCGCCGGTTTCCGTCTGATCCGCGCATACCACATAATATACCTTGCGGCCGTGTGCGCCTACGTGCAATTTATCAATTACCATGCTTGCCCCCTTTCTGGCCGCTTTTCGCGGTCTAATTAAGATTATTTGAATACGCTTAAGTAGGATTTATACCGCCGTTTTAATGTTTACGCCCCCTTTCTGCCGTCGGTTTCGGGCGGTATCGGCTGTTTTTCCTCTTTCGCTTTTTCTCTGGCCTGTAAAAAGAAAAGCTGTTTTTCTCTATTCCGCAATATATTGTAGTGCGGCCGCCGCGTCAAGCGGGCGGGCTGCACGTATACGGTACTTACGGTACTTACAGTACCTATCGTTTTTTTACCGAAACGCTGAAAGCCGCATAAATAAAGGCTTTAAGGGCATTTTTCAAGGGGCTTTATGTACCCAAAGATTGCCCCCTACGTACCCATTTATTGCCCCCTATGTACCCAAAGATTGCC
>JAZQSG010000252.1:0-2011 GCA_045630025.1 Acutalibacteraceae bacterium | reverse complement strand
AATCAGAACCTACAACTACCCACAAGGAAGAGTTACAGACCATAGAATAGGATTGACTCTTTATAAAATTGAGCAAATATTAAACGGCGATATTGACGAAATTATTGATGCGCTGATAACAACCGATAGAGCTCAAAAGTTACAATCAAACGAAGGCGAAAATTAATGAAAACACTCAAGTTAAACGGATATTCTGTAAACGATGACGGAATTAAACAATCTGCCGATATCTTAAAATCGGGCGGAGTTGTAGCCATACCTACAGAAACCGTTTACGGGTTAGCAGCCGATGCACTTAACCCCATTGCAGTAGAGAAGATTTTTATTGCAAAGGGTCGCCCGCAAGATAATCCTCTAATTGTGCATATAAGTGCTTTTGAGGAAATCCACAGTTTGATTACCGACTTGCCTGAAACTGCTAAAAAATTGGCAGATGCATTTTGGCCCGGTCCGTTAACCATGGTTTTGCCTAAGTCTAATCTTGTGCCTGAAATAATTTCCGCAGGGCTTGATACAGTTGCAATACGTATGCCGGAAAATGAAATAGCACGGAAAATAATCAAAGAATCCGGGTGCCCGCTGGCAGCGCCATCCGCCAATTTATCGGGCAAGCCCAGCCCAACCTCTGCTCAACACGTTCTTGACGATTTAAACAGCAAAGTTGATGCCGTTGTGTTCTCTGCAGATTGTTCTGTTGGTGTTGAATCAACGGTAATTCTGTTGGCGAACGGCAACCAGCGTTTGCTTCGTCCCGGCGGAGTAACGGTTGAAATGCTTGAATCGGTTATAGGCAAAATAGATATAGATAACGCTGTATTATCAGACTCAATTACCGAAAAGGTTTCATCACCCGGTATGAAGTACAAGCATTATTCGCCCAACACCAATATTGTATTGGTTAACGCAACATCACAAAGATTTATTGAGTTTGTTTCCGGCAAAGAAGATTCCGCTGCTATTTGTTTTATTGAAGACGCAGAATTTATTAATATACCCACTGTTACATATGGCAGCACCAACGATGAAAAAACGTTGGCTCAAGGCATATTTAACGCCCTTAGAAGCATTGACGGCTATAATGTTAAAACAGCTTACGTTCACGCACCGTCAAAAGAGGGTATTGGACTTGCAGTATATAACCGATTAATTCGCGCAGCTGCATTCGAGGTGATAGACTTATGAAAAAAATTATAGGTCTTACAGGCACTACCGGTTCGGGTAAAAGCACTGTTTCAGCTTTTTTTGAAGATAACGGATTTCACGTTATTAACTGCGACAAAATTGCAAAAAACGTTGTTGAAAGCAACGTCGATATTTTACACAAGCTTTCTGACGTCTTTGGTGAAGATATAATAGAAAGCGGAATATTAAACCGAAAGCTATTGGCTTTAAGAGCTTTTAGCAACTCCCAATCCACACAACTTTTAAACGATATTACGCTACCTTATATTGTAGAAAGAATAAAGGAATTAATAGCTTTAAGTGAAAGCAAATATATATTATTAGATGCACCCACACTTTTTGAAAGCGGTGCAAACAATATATGCGATAAAATAGTTGGCGTAATTTGCGACCAATCTATTCGCAAGCAAAGAATAATTGAACGAGATAATATAACCGAGCAACAAGCAGCAATTAGAATTTCAGCACAAAAGTCTGATGATTTTTTCAGAAATAATTGCACATATATAATCGAGAACAACAACGATCTTGATTCATTAAAACTGCAAACGCTTAAAATTATTGAATATATAGTAAAGGAATGATTTGTTATGTTTAAGTCAACCGAACAGCTTAAAGAAGAACTTTTTTACAAAAAGAAAAATGCATACGTTGATTGCAGTGATGACGTAATTGATGCAGGTTATGATTTTTGCGAAGGTTATAAAAGATTTTTAGACGTTGCTAAAACCGAGCGTGAGTCTGCAGCTGAAATTATAAAGCAAGCAGAAGCAAGGGGCTACGTTAAATATGATTTCACCGCTAAGTACAACGCAGGCGATAAGGTGTA
>JAZQSG010000251.1:0-3356 GCA_045630025.1 Acutalibacteraceae bacterium | reverse complement strand
CGGTTTTGTTGTTGCCGTGGAAATAAACGTTTTGCATAGGAAATCCTGCACTATGAGCGGTAAATATCTCACCGCCCGAAACAACGTCAATGCCGATGTTTTCTTCTGCTGCTATTTTGCACAACTCTTTACAACAAAGGGCTTTGCTGGCATAAAGACACAAGGCGTTACCCTTATAATATTTATCAAGCATATTGCGGAATTTTGCACAATTCGCTCTGATTTTATTTTCATCAAGCAGGTACAATGGGGTGCCGTATTGCTTTGCCAACTCAACGGTATCTACACCACCTATGGTTAAATGCCCGTCACCGTTAACAGACAGACAATCACTGATAAACATCTTTATCCCTCCAGGAAATTAATTATGCCAATGCTTCTTCAATTTTGGCTTTTAACTCTTCGACGCCCTCTCCGTTTTGTGAGGAGAAAGGTATTATTACGTATTGATCCAAAAATGCCAATTCTTCTTTAAGTGCCTCAAGGCGGGCCGTTCTTTGAGTTTTGTTAAGCTTATCGCTTTTTGTAAGCGCAATAACAAAGGGCAGCCCTGCCGACTGCAAAAACTCAAGCATATTCAAATCGTCTGCTGACGGAGGATGGCGCATATCAACCAGCTGAACAACCAATTTTATATCGCGACCCGATTGAAAATAGCCCTCCATCAAATCTGACCATCGCTTGCGCTCGCTGTCGGAAACCTTGGCGTATCCGTAGCCGGGCAAATCGGCAAGGCGAACGTCCCCTACTCTGAAAAAGTTAACGGTTACCGTTTTGCCGGGGGTGCCGCTGACTCGAGCAAGCTGTTTTCTGTTAACAAGCTTATTAAGCAATGATGATTTGCCCACGTTTGAGCGACCGCTAAAGGCAATTTCGGGCATATTGGATTTGGGCAACTGCTTTGACGTGCCGTATGCCGCCTCAAAATATGCTGTATTGTAATTCATCAAACCTCTCCTTGCATTATTGCACGGCTGGTGTTGCCTTTTTTAGAGGCAACGGCCATAATATCTAAATTTGCCGATTTTGTTTTACCGTCATCAGACAGAACAAGGGCCGTATCAAGCACCTTCAACATATCGGAGCAAACTACAAACTCTACGTTATCGTAAACTACCTTTTCAACATCGGCCAAATTGGGCTCGTTTTCGGCAGGAATTATTACCGTCTTAATGCCTGCTCGATAGGCAGCCATTGTTTTTTCTTTAAGTCCGCCGATAGGAAGAACTTTGCCACGCAACGAGATTTCACCCGTCATTGCAACGTCGTGTCTGATTTTTCTGCCACTTAGGGCTGACAAAATGGCAACGGCCATTGTTATGCCTGCCGAGGGGCCATCCTTAGGCACAGCGGCTTCGGTAGCGTGAATATGCAAATCGGTGTTTTTATAAAACTCGGTATCAATTCCGTATTTATCGGCAACGCTGCGAACGTAACTGACTGCAGTTTTGGCAGATTCCTTCATAACGTCGCCCAAAGAGCCGGTGAGCTCTATTTTGCCCGTGCCTGCAAGAGCAGAAACCTCAAGCTTCATCAACTCGCCGCCAACAGAGGTCCAAGCGAGGCCGTTAACAACGCCAATCTCGTCTGCGGAGCCGATAACACTTTCGGGTTTATAGCGCTTGGGGCCCAACAGCTCGGCCAAATCGTTAACGCCGATACGAACTCGAAGAGTATCGTCGAGTGCAATCTTATAAGCCGCCTTTCGACAAAGAGAAGCTATCTCTCTTTCAAGGCGACGGACACCGCCCTCTCGGGTATAGCTGTCAATAAGCTCGTATATAACGGCATCTGAAATCTTGCAGTTTTTTGAAGTTAAGCCGTGGTTTGCAATTTGCTTTTTAACCAAGTGCTGCTTTGCAATTTGATATTTCTCTTCACGGGTATAGCTTGAAAGCTCAATAACCTCCATACGGTCAAGCAGGGGTGCGGGAATAGTAGACGTGTCGTTGGCGGTGGTAATAAACAAAACACGGCTTAAATCGTATGGCATATCAATAAAGTGATCAACAAAGGTTTTGTTTTGCTCGGGGTCGAGGGCTTCAAGCAATGCAGATGAGCAATCGCCCTTATAATCGCTGCCCACCTTATCAATTTCATCAAGCAAAATCAGCGGGTTAGATACACCGCTTTGTTTAATGGCGTCAATAAGTCGGCCGGGCATAGCGCCGATATAGGTGCGGCGGTGGCCGCGAATTTCAGACTCATCCTTAACGCCGCCCAACGATACGCGGGCAAATCTGCGACCCATTGCACGGGCAACCGAAGAAGCGATAGAGGTTTTACCCACACCGGGAGGACCAACAAGGCAAATGATTTGACCTTGACGCTCGGGAGCAAGCTTGCGAACAGCCAACATTTCGATTATACGCTGTTTTACTTTTTTAAGGCCAAAATGGTCCTTTTCAAGCACTGCTTCTGCCTTTTTGATATCTAACTTGTCGGTTGTAACCGCATCCCACGGAAGCTCGATACAGCAATCAAGATAACCTCTAACCACTGTGGCTTCATGGGCGCCGGAAGGCATTTTGGAAAGCTTGGCAACCTCTTTGCGCAATTTTTCTTTTACAAAATCGGGGGCGGTAAGAGATGCAACCTTGCCGTAATATTGCTCAATTTCATCGTCTTCATCGGGGCCGTTAAGTTCTTCACCAAGCACACGAAGCTGCTCGCGCAGATAATATTCTCGCTGATTTTCTTCTATATTGTGCTGAACCTTGGCGGTAATTTCGTTTTTATACTTTAATATGCCGCACTCGCGATGAAGCAAAACGACAAGCTCTTCAGCTCGACGGTTATCTGAGGTTTGCTCAAGTATATATTGCTTATCCTCCCAAGACATAGGAAGGTTTGCGGCTATGTAATCGGCAAGGTGGCCCGGGTCGTCATCGCCGATAACAGCGGCAATAACGTCATCGGAAACGT
The DNA here is from genome assembly GCA_045630025.1 of Acutalibacteraceae bacterium. Taxonomy (GTDB): domain Bacteria; phylum Bacillota; class Clostridia; order Oscillospirales; family Acutalibacteraceae; genus RGIG2206. The sequence goes on along the minus strand of JAZQSG010000251.1, from coordinate 431 downwards.
GACCCGACGATATGGTAACGTATTGATCAAAGGCATCGCGCAGATTACGCAACAAGGCCTCTTTTCGCAGTTGATTGGGACGACCGGGGCGCGAGTAAATTGGGTCAACCGCTACTGTATAATAGGGCTCGGCAGTAAGGCACTCGGCCACTTTGGCACGGTGGAGACCCTTTACAACAATTCTAAGGTTGTTATCGCCGGGCAGTTTAAGCACCTGCTTAATAACGGCAATACAACCAACCGGCGCAACGTCTTTAAACTTGGGCTCTTCAATAGTGATATCGTCTTGAGCGGCAAGATAAATCATACGCCCGTTTTCCATAGCGCTGTTAACAGCCAATATTGACATTTTTCTGCCAACGTCGAAATGAACGGTAGAGTCGGGAAAAACAACTACTCCCCTCATTACAAGCATAGGCATAATTTTAATA
>JAZQSG010000250.1:0-2252 GCA_045630025.1 Acutalibacteraceae bacterium | reverse complement strand
AAAAGTCGAAAACCTGAGTGTCTTGCCAGGCAGTTTTGTCAATTTGGAATACCGTTTGCCGAACGGACAAATGGTGAAATTTCTCCAAGATAATGCCACTTACCTCGGCAGTCAGTTAGAATGTGCGTTTGGCGGTGACCGCTGTTTCGGAATTGTGGCAAATATGGAATTTTTGCTCGTCTGCACATACGAAGAAAACGGTGAAAACCCGGAACTTGTTGTTTATAAAAAGAGATGATTTTCCCTCTTTTGGTGATGCGCTATCAATCCCCGTGGAGCAATCCACGGGGATTGATTTATAAAACGCTTTCTATTTTAAAGGTAATGTGTTATAATTAATTATAATACATATGATTTAATGAGCGTGGTTTTAATTATGAACAAACTTAGAATTACAAATTTTTTAATGCTTACGGTTGCGGGCATTATTAACGCCTTTGGCGTTACCGTTTTTCTTATGCCCGTAAAATTGTACGACAGCGGTATATCGGGAACGTCTATGCTTCTTGACCAACAAACGCCCGAATGTTTAACTTTGTCAATTTTTCTTATTGTTTTAAACGTACCGCTTTTCCTTTTTGGGCTTAAAAAGCAAGGGTGGCAATTTACCGTATATGCTATTTATACGGTTTTAATCTATTCTTTATCGGCTTGGTTAATAACCGACGTGCTTCCCATTGACGTCAGCATGGCCTCGCCCCTGGCAGGCACGGATTTGCTTTTGTGCGCTTTGTTTGGCGGTGTGATTTCCGGCATTGGAAGCGGCATAGCAATTCGCTATGGCGGAGCTATGGACGGTATTGAGGTTATGGCGGTAATATTTGCCAAGCGGCTGGGAATTACCGTTGGCACCTTTGTAATGATATATAACGTCTTTCTTTATATCGTGTGCGGCATTCTTCTTGACAGTTGGATTTTGCCCCTTTATTCAATCGTTACCTATGCGGCTACGTTAAAAACTGTCGACTTTATCGTTGACGGTCTTGACCGAGCAAAGTGCGCTATTATTATTACCGGGCATCCGGATGAGGTGTGCAAAAAGCTTTGCGAGGTGTTTGGCAGCGGAGTAACACGGCTGGAAGCAAGGGGCGGCTATTCAAACGAAGACAAAGCTATGGTGTATTTTGTGGTAAACCGTTACCAGATTGTTAGAATGAAGGAGCTTGTTCACGAAATTGACCACAATGCATTTATAACAATCAGCGAGGTTGCCGACGTTTTTTCCAACAATCACGATAAGTAAATTGCTAAATTTGCACCGTAGGGGGCGGCGCCCTTGAACCCCCGCGCATAAAACCGACCAAAATCCCTGCCGATTACTCGGTGGGGATTTATATTGTTTTTTTCGTTCGTTGTGATATAATAAATATAATTAATAGGGGGCGTAAATTATGAAAAAGGTGTTGATTGCATTGCTTATATCCTTATCTTTGTTTGGTGTGGCCGCTTGTTCCGATGCTGCTGTAAATTCTTACGAGCAAATTACGCCCCAACAGGCAAAGGCGATAATGGATGCCGAAAGCGACTATATAATTATAGATGCAAGAACTGAAGAAGAATTTGCCGAGGGACACATTGAAAATGCAATTTTAATCCCCGAATACGAAATTGCCGACAGAGCCGAAAAGGAGCTTCCCAACAAAAAACAACTGATACTTGTTTACTGCCGCAGCGGCAGACGCAGCAAAATTGCGTCTGAAGAGCTGGTTAAACTGGGCTATACCAACGTAAAAGAGTTTGGCGGCATTATCGACTGGCCCTATGAAACTGTAAAATAAATTCAAAAATGCTGGGGATGAAAAAGGATGATTATTTTAATTACCGGTGCTTCCCATACGGGAAAGACGGCGCTTGCGCAGCGCCTGCTTGAAAAATACAAATATCCTTATCTGTCTATCGACCACTTAAAAATGGGTTTACTTCGCAGCGGCAACACGCGGTTGACCCCAATGGATGACGATCTGCTTACCCCGTATTTGTGGCCCATTGTGCGCGAGATGATTAAAACGGCCGTAGAAAACAAGCAAAACCTTATTGTAGAGGGGTGCTACATACCCTTCGATTGGGCAAAGGATTTTGAAAAAGACTATCTTGAACAAATTAAATACCTTTGCTTGGTAATGAGCGAAAGCTACGTGAAAAATCATTTTTCGGATATTAAAAAATACGCCAACGTTATCGAAAATCGGTTGGATGACGGATGGTGCACCATTGAAAGTGTGCTGGCAGATAACGCGCGAGCTTTAGAGCTT
>JAZQSG010000249.1:0-2430 GCA_045630025.1 Acutalibacteraceae bacterium | reverse complement strand
GTTTTTTTTTGAAAAAAAAAATACAAAATGTTGCACAATTTGTGAAACAATTATATATTTGCATCGTATTAATAAACAAACAAAACGGAAGTTGAACAATTAAAACTTAAAACTATGGCAACGGTAGCACAAATATTCAGACAGGTTTCAATGGTTAACCCAAAAACCTCTTGCATCAGCAGCATTGGCACGTTCGTAAGCGCAAACGCACAACAAACCGCCGACTTTGTCGCAGAGCAAATCGCATCAAACCTTCCTGAAGGTTCGTTAGCCCTCACAATCCTTCGTCAAAGCAACGGCAATCTTACAGAAAAGCAAATGTGGGTCATCAGTTACGAGTTGCTGAAAAACGCCGACTATTGCAAGTGGTTAGACGAGGAGGCCGAGGAAATCAACCGTGCAGAAGAGTGGCGCAAAGCAAAAGCCCGCGCAAAGAGAGCCGAGAAAAAAGCCCACGGCCACAGCACAATTCACACTTGCGTTAACAAGAGCACCGCCACTACTTACGAGGCTGGCGCAAAGGTTAATCACCCAACTTTTGGCGAAGGCATAATCATCACCAGCGACAATAAAGTGACCGTTGTAAGGTTTAACGACAGTGAACGCAGACTTGCAACTTCATACGCAAAACTCGAAGTTTTATAAATAAATAAACAATTAAAGCAGAAGGGCCGACTGTATAAAACTGGCAAAAATGCAATGAAAACAACAACATTCACAATCTACAAAGATTCGTTAGGCTTTTTTAGAGCAGAAAACTACACGGCAACAATGCAAAACCACGACTGGACACAATTTTTAAAGGAAACCAACCCTGCACAACTCGAGAGGTGGCTGGCAATGTCATCGAGAAAGCGCAGCCCGAAGGTTTGTCGGCTTTACAAAACCGAAAGTTTTAAAAACTGGCAGAAGGGTAAAGATATAGTTGTCACTTCAAAGCCCTTTGCAGTAGCAACGGCCAATCACGACGGCAGAGTGCCAGAGTGGGGCATTAAACACGCCATATTAGAGGCTGTTAAATACAACGAAAGCGAAGCCCGCTACTATCCAAGTTCAAACGCCAACAAACAAGCGCACCAAAGATTAGTTTATGTTTTTGCGTATAACTTGCAATTAATCAAACAAATATGAAACGCTATCAAGTAACAATACACCTATCGACTGGAGACAATATCGACGCGAAGGTTACGGCACGGAACCAAGCCGACGCGCTGCGCCGCCTGCAAAGCACGCCGCAAGTGGCGCAGTTCATTGCCGAGCAACGGGCAACCATTGAAAGCGTGAAGGTTGAGCCGATACCAATTGAGCCTATCGACAACCAACGCTACGCCCTGACGTACGCCGCTAACAAGCCTGGTTGGCTGGTACTGGCCGACCTCGATAACCGCTTTCGCATCGAGTTCAAACGCGGACGTTGGAACGATACGCAACGGGTGCTGCCGCTGTCGGGCGACAAACTGCCCGCCATTCCTGCCGACAAAATGGCAACAGCACTGCGCGAGGCTGCCGATTATATGATTGAAAATTTTGAAAATCTTATTTAAAATCAACCAATTATGAGTAGCAAAACAATAGGCGTTAGATTTCCTGACAATCTGATTGAGACGATTAAGGCCGACGGCGGCAAGTTCAATACAGCCGTAATTGAGCGGCTGCAAAACAGCATTGCCGACGAAAAGGCGGCGGCGTTGGACGTTAAGGGCGTTTTCACCGATAGCGAACAAAAGGCTATCGGCAAAGCACTGACGGGCAGTAAGTTCGACAGCGCACTACTATACAGCCGTGAGTTGGTTGTAAACCACTTTGAGGCATCGGCGGCGGCTTTCGCCGAATCGGGTGCCAACCTTCAGGCGGTGTGCCAGAAGGTTAACGGCCTAACGCGGTTGCAACTGGCAACGGTGCTGCGATTGGCCGCACGGGCTTAAATCTCAATTCCATACGGCCGTTTGGCGCGGCTTTTTCGTTTGCTCGAATCTTCGATTGTGCGCACAATGCCAACAAAGGCGTCGCCGACAATGCGCTGTAAATCGGCCTTCAGTTTCATTTGCGACGAAAAAAACTTTTGATTGAACCACGGCTTTTTTTGTCGCGGTTTGCCCGAAGTGTAGCCGCCGCCCCAGGCGGGGCCAACCTTGCGCGGCACGTCCAAGTCGTGTTCGAAGCGGTAGGCGTCATCAAGAAAAGGAATGTCGCCGCCGTGGCCTGCATACAGATAGCCCACGCCCGTATCGACGTAAACGCCGTAGGTTAGGAATTTGAAGGTCATTGCGTCGCCGTTAACGTTGCCTGTTAGCGAAGCAACCAACGCGCCGCTGTCGTAAACGCCTAACATTAATAGTTTTTCTTCCCAAATATCAACCATTTTGGGCGTCCAGGCCAGTTGGTAGGCGCGTAAGTCTTCGGCAAAATTATTCGTCGGCATCGGTTACG
>JAZQSG010000248.1:0-11664 GCA_045630025.1 Acutalibacteraceae bacterium | reverse complement strand
CAATAGCCATAATTTACGTGCAAAAAAAGTGAAAATTGAAAGTGAGCAAACAAGAGTTAACGAGAGAAAACAAGAGAAAAAACGAGATTGAATGTAGCCGATTAAAATTTTGAAAAAAAGGTGTTGACAAGTGTTGTGGGTTGTGTTATCATAACATCTGCACGAAAAAAAGAATTTTAATTTGGAGGTAACTGATATGTCAACTTATATGCCCAAAGCCGGCGAAATCAGCCGCAAGTGGTATGTCATTGACGCTGCGGGCAAGTCTCTCGGCCGTGTAGCTGCAGAGGCAGCAGTATTGCTCCGCGGTAAGCACAAGCCCGAGTTTGTTCCTCACGTTGATTGCGGCGACAACGTAATCGTTATCAACGCTGAAAAGGCAGTACTCACCGGCGCAAAGCTTGACAACAAATACTACTATCGTCACACCGGTTACATTGGCGGTCTTAAGGCCGTTAAGTACCGCACCCTTATGGGCACCCGCCCCGAGCTTGCTATGGAGCTTGCCGTTAAGGGTATGATTCCCGACACAACCATCGGCCGCAAGGCCTTTACCAGACTGCACGTGGTAAAGGGCGCTGAGCATCCTCACGCCGCCCAGAAGCCCGAAGTCTGGGAGTTTTAATCGAAGGAGGTCGCTTTAAATGTACGAGTCTACACCTTATTTCTATGGCACCGGCAGAAGAAAGAGCTCTGTTGCCCGTGTTCGTGTTTTTGCCAACGGAACCGGCAAAATCACCATCAATGACCGTGATATTGACGATTACTTCGGTCTTGAAACTCTTAAGCTTATCGTTCGTCAGCCCTTTGCCATTACCGGCAACGAAGGCAAGTTTGACGTAATCTGCACCGTTACCGGTGGCGGCGTTACCGGTCAAGCAGGCGCTATCCGTCATGGCATCGCACGTGCTATGCTTCAGGTTGATGAGAATATGCGCGGCACTCTTAAGAAGGCCGGCTTGCTCACTCGTGACCCCAGAATGAAGGAGCGCAAAAAGTACGGACTCAAAGGCGCACGTCGTGCACCCCAGTTCAGCAAACGATAATTTGCAGCTATTTAAAAACCCGAAACCTTTACGGTTTCGGGTTTTGTTTTTATGTAAGGTTAGTTTAACCTCGGCTTTTACAATTTTATTTCAACAATATATTTTTCAATCAGCTTAATTGGGTGATAGGCCATCTTTGCTTTGCGAAGGCCTAAATCACCCATATCATCCTCGCGGTTGATAAAGCTTGCGTTGCCCCCAAATTTACGGGCAAACCTATTGTTAAGGGTTTGATAAGCCCCCTTAACGTTGCGATCGGCCTTTTCTATGTGAACGTAAAGGGTATCCCCCACCTGCTCGCCTACCGAAAAGCCCACCACGTTGCCGTCAACGTACAAAACCGCACCAAACATACCAAACAGGTCATCCCTGCTTAAAACGCTGCTTACCAGCGAATTTTCGGCCTGCTTGTGGTCTTCGCCCATTGGGTCGGCCGCCTTAAAAGAGGCGGCAAAAAACTCTTTTACCTGCTGAAGATTTTTGGGGGTAAGCTCTTTAAACTCGTTGTTGGGATAAAGCCGCTCAAACTGCCTTATCAAATTGCGCTGACCGCCGTATTTTTTGCCTGCAAGACCAATTAAATCTTCTGCCGAATAAAGGTAATCGTTAAAATCGAATTGAGCTATAACCTCAACCTTTTCCTCCAACCCCTCAAAGATGGGCAAATATTCGGGCATTACGGCACAAAAGCGCACCACGTCGGTGCCCTTGGCTTTTTCATACTCAAGAATTTTTTTAACGGCAGATTCCACCCGCTCACCCATTGGCAGGCAGTAGTAGGCGTCACCCTCTTCGTAAAGGCAGACGATCAGGCAATCCTCTTCAATAGCCATTTGGGTGTTGTACATTTCTCGCCACATAAAGACTCCGCCTACGGTATAATCGCAGGCGGTGGGCTGTAATTTTTCAAAATAAGGGCGGCACAAAGCCAGGTCGTCATCGGTTAAGGGACGAAATTGCATTAAACTGCGCTCCTTTTATTTTTGGGGATAATGCCACCTGAATGAATCTACTGTTATGCTTTCAACCTTTTAGGCAGGCTTGTCCTTCGAGGTGTAGATGATGCCTGCAATGTTTGTCAGCAAAAATGACACTCTTGAAAAAACGCCCGAAACGATAGAAATCGCAAACGAGAAACCACCGCCGAAATATCTGCCCAGGTCGCCCAAGCTGTCAATGTAATCAAAATTCTTGATGACGTGCACAATGGTAGAGCCCAGATTGATAAAGGCGAACAGCACGTTACACACAATAAGCAATATAAGCGCAGTGCGTGCCATAGCGTGCTTTTTGGATGCTATGCAGTCAATTATTATAAGCGCGTACAGCACAATATATACTGCGTCACCATAAGAAAAGAACAATGCCGCGGCGGCGGGGGCATTGAATATTACCCTAAGATTGCAGTATATAGTATATGCAATTATCAAGAATTGGGCAATGTAATAAAGCATAAAAAAGATGCGGGTTTTATTGGCCTTGAACATAGCGCCATGAACTATCAGCAGCGTCATCAGCAACGTGGGCACAAGGGCATAAATCAACCCTCTTACGTTAACGTCGGAAAAATTAAAATGCGCATTATTGTATAACTGTTTAATCAACACTGAAAATGCCGAAAGACAGGTTGCGATAATATACATTATCATAGGCAGGCCGCTGTTGCGCTTAACTTCGGTCATAATTAAATCTCCCTTTATTTTTTGGGGTAATGCCACTTATATGCTCTTACTTTTATGCTTTCAATTTTTTGGCTTTCTTTATCTACCTTAATTTCAATATGGTAGTTGTATATCTTGTTGTCGTCATATTTATAAACGTATTTACCGTCCTTTTCGGTAACCTCGAAATCGTCGGTAATTGCCGAATCAAGGGTGGCCTTGTCGGTGCCAACCTGAATGTTGCCCGGCAGCACAAGGGTAAAGTTGCTGTCTGTGTTGCAGGTGATTGACGACACAACGCAGTGCTGAGGCAAGTGCTTGTAGGTGCTGAAATTATAAGCGTAAACGTCTTTCATAGTTTTGTCTGAACGGCGCAGACTTATAATGGCTCCGTCTACCGATTTTACGGCAGAGGGTGCCTCATACAAATCCCAACTGTTGGCCATAAACTCGTTTACGGGGGTGGGCAGGGTGTAAATTACGCCCTCTACCTTTACGTTGGGCACGGTTATATCGTTGCCCAATGCGGTGGGCTCAACGTAGTCATCCAGATAGGTGGGCACATCCTGCTTAACCTCGGTATTAACGTTAAGCGATTTGTATTCACCGTAAGTTAAACTGATAAAATTGTTTTCTTTATCGGCCTTGTTTTTGAATATGCCAAAGAAAACGGCAATTTTTTCGTCATCACTTTGATAGCCAAGCAGCTCGTAGTAATCTTCAGAGACTCGGCTGGTGGGCACACCCAGGGCGGCTGTTATTTGGTCGGGGGTTGAAGCGTCGCTAAGCCCCTTTGCCACGGTAATGTCGACGTTTTCTCTTGTAGTAATGCCCCACACAATGCAATTCTTCATATAAAGGGTGTTGCCCGTGTGGTTATAAATATCAATCACTATCTGCTTGTCGCCCTTGGTTAGCTTAACGTCTTCATATTCGCCGTTGGCGGCAATGTAGCTGTTTTCATACAAGGGCTTGCCGTCTATCGTAATTCGGCTGCTTGTTGAGGGTATGTTTGATTTTATTTCGGACGCTGTTTGACTGCTGCTATCATCCCTGACCGAAATGTTGCTGTTAAGAAGGGATTCGTTATAGCCCTCGTTTACCGACCAGCCGCGGTCAAGAAATACCGACAACCGACAGGGCAGCTGGTAAACCTCGCCGTCCAGGGTGAAGGTCAAATCCGACCAATCGTCACTCATTTTGGCTGAGTAGGATTGAGAGCCGCCTTTATCAAAATATTTTGGTATGATAAAATTAATAAGCAGCGCCGAAATAAGCACGCCAAAAAGAACTAAGGCACACGCCGAAATAACTATGGTTTTTTGCTTGGCCGTAATATCTTTTTGTTGCGTTTCGGCGCTAACGTCTTCTTCCGAAGTTTCAACCTCGTCTATCTCTTCTTCAAAGGTATCTTCCTCTATAAGCTCTGACTGGGTGTTATCCTCGTTAACCTCAACGCAATCGTTTACCTCGCAAAAGCACGCCTTTAAAAGCTCGGTTGCCTTTAAATTTTCGACCAGCTTTTTGGCAGAGGTGAGTTTAATACGCTGATAGTTGTGGGTATTAAGCTCTACACCTTTGGGGATTTCAAACTCTTCAATAAGAACCATTATAATGGTTTTACCATTCTTTTTGGCATAGGTCAGCTCGTCGAAGCAATATTCAGAATCGCAGCTTGCCTTTGACGCAAAGAAAAGAATGGCTTGGCATTCTTCTATTCTTTGGGCAATTTCGTTGCTCCATTTTTGACCTGCCTTAATGTTGCGATCAATCCAATAGCAGAAACCCGCCTCGTCAAGTCGGCGCAAAGCGGCACTTATTTTATTGTAATCATCGTGACAATAGCTTACGAAAACAAATGAATTTTCGCCGCTAAAGCTTTGCATGCTGTTAACTTCCGCCATTTTATCCTCCAAAAGCATTTGAAATGTGCCTATAATCTATTTAATTATAACATTAAAATCAGCAAAAACAATAGCAAAAACAATAATTTCGTTGCAAAAAGTAGTTTTTTGCGATATTATTTTGAAAAGGGAGGCGAAAGAAATGCGATACAACGAAATTGTGGCGGCAAACTTTATAAACCGCGAAAACCGATTTGTTGCCACCGCCGAGGTTGAGGGCAAAATTCATACCGTTCACGTTAAAAACACGGGGCGGTGCAAAGAGCTTTTGCTGCCCGGTGCCACCGTGTTTTTAGAGCGGGCAAGCAACCCCAACCGTCGCACCCTTTTTGATCTTGTTGGCGTAATTAAAAGCGTACCCGACCGCTCACCCATAATGATTAATATGGACTCCCAGGCGCCTAACGAGTTGGCCGCCGAATGGTTGCCCAAAAGCGGCCTTTTTTCAGAAAATGCCACCTTTCGCAGAGAGTTCACCCACGGCAACAGTCGCTTTGACTTTTTTATTACCGACGGCGACAAAAAAATACTTTTAGAGGTTAAGGGGGTAACCCTTGAAAGAGAAGGGGTTGCCTATTTCCCCGACGCCCCCACCCTGCGAGGCGTTAAGCACCTTAAAGAGCTTGGCGCAGCGTTGGAGGAGGGCTTTGAGGCCTACGTGCTGTTTGTAATTCAAATGAAGGGGGTTACAGAGTTTAGGCCCAACGACCAAACTCACCCCGAATTTGGAGAGGCCTTGCGTGCCGCCGCTCAAAAAGGAGTTAAGCTTTTGGCGGTGGATTGCAAGGTTAATCACCCCACGGTAACCATTGACGGTTTGGTTAAAATTACAGTTTAAAAGAGCATCTTGAAAATTAAGATGCTCTTTTTTTAATTATTGATTTTAGGTTGTTTTTTTGAAAAATTAAGAAAATCACTGCCGCGGCGGCACACTCTGCCACCGTTTTTACAACCAACGGTGCAGATGAAAAAAGCATACCCACACCGTAGCCCACCGCCAAAGAGGGCACCGCGGTAATCAGCGGCTTAAGAGCCCAATCGGCAAGATCTGTCTTGATGCCCGTTACCTCAACCAGCTTGTTAAGGCACAAAATGCTTGTAAGCAAATTGCTGGCCGCCATTATAAGCACAAAGCCCCTTATGCCCGTGCTTTCAAGCATAAGCCAAACAAGAAGAATTCGCACCACCCCGTCAATAACGTTGTACTTAAAAATATCGTTTTGACGGTCAAGCCCGTGCAAGCACCCCGTTGCTATGCTTTCAAGATACATCATGGGCACAAGCGGTGCCAACACTCGCAGGTAAAAGCCCACCTCTTGCTCGGAATATAAAAGACGGCTTATATCATCGCCAAAAAGGGCAAATATGCCCATAATTATAACCGACACGGTAGAGGTAACCCCTATTAAACGGGATACCGAGCTGCGTATAAGCGTGGTATCACCCTTTGCCGCCGCACCCGACAGCTCGGGCACGGTAAGGGTTGCCAGGGCTGTTAAAAAGGAGGCAGGAAAAAATAGCAAGGGCAACGCCATTCCCTTTAAATTGCCGTACTGTGCCAGGGCAAGGGCTTTATCGGCACAAAAGGCGGTAAGCCCTATAGGCACCAGCATACTTTCAAGGGTGCGCAAACCCGTTGTAAGGTATCGCCCTGCGGTAATGGGTGCCGCTATCCGAAGCAGCTGTGACAACACGCCCCTTTCATCCCTTTGCTGACCCAGGGGACGCCCCTGCCCCCTGCGGTGAATAAAATAGCCAATCACCGTATAAAGGCAAGAGGAGGCCTCGGCTATGCTGTCGCCCAACAAAACCACGGCGCAGGCAAGTGCCACGTCCTTGGTGCCAATCCTTGCCATTGCAAAAACGATGAAGCCCATTCTTACCGCTTGCTCGGTTAATTGGGCTAAAGAGGGGGTTATCACCTTGCGGTAGGCCACAAAATAGCCCCTAAGGCAAGAGGTGACCGCCATAAAGGGCAAGGATATTGACAGCAGCTTGATGCTAAGCTGCGCCCGTATATCCTTTATCCAATAAAGGGCTATGGGTCGGGCAAAAGCTACCACAGCTACCGCCGACAGCGCGGCAACCGCCACCGACAAAAGCAACGCCGTTTGAAGAATTTTCTTTACCGCCTTGCTTTTTGCCCGTGAAAGTGCGGCGCTTATCAATCGGGTAACGGCGGTGGTTATGCCGGGCCCTGCAAAGGTAGCCGCCAGCATATAAAAGGATAAAATCTGCTGATAAAGGCCCATTCCTTCACTGCCTATGGAGTTGGCCATCCACACCCTGAACAGCATTCCTGCAAAGCGCAAAATCAGCGAGGTAAAGGTAAGTATTGCAGCGTTTTTAAAAAATCTGCCAATATTAATCTTCAATCGGTGCCACCTCTGAACTCGTTAAACAGACGAGCAATCACATTAAAGGTGGGCCTATCTACCTGACCGTTTGCTTCAAGCCCCGATATCTGCTGCAGCAACGCCACCGATTGCATAGTATCTTCTCCGTATTGGTCTGTGCTTTCTATTTTGGGCAGGTTAGAAAAAACGAGAGCAAGCCGTTTTAACATAAGATTTAGCCCTTGCTGACTGTCGCCCTTGCTGCCATAAACCAAGGGTTGCCCGTTTTCGGGATAAACCTGCACCCCCACAGCCAAAGAGCGGTGGGCTTTGGCAGCGCGATAAAGCCCCTCAATAGCCGTAAGGGTTTTATCATCCGCCTCGCCGTTGGCCTCAAAGCCCAGCATCCGTTGAACCCGGGCGACGGCTCTTTTGGTTTCGTCGCCGTAAATTCCATCCACCGCAACAGGCGGAATTTCATCATAATCCTCTGAGAGGTAGCGCAGGCGATTTTGTAACCGTTCGGTTGATTTTTCGTTCATTTTTTCACCTCAAATCATCGTATGCCGATGCCAATGCATCCCAAGTAACGGCCCCTACAACGCCGTTTGGGGTTATGCCGAAGCGCTGCTGAAAAGCTCTGACGGCTCGGTCGGTTTCAACGCCAAACTCTCCGTCCTCTGACACGGCAGGTATGTCGGCATAGGTTTGGCTTAATCGGTTAAGCCATTGCTGTACGGTAACAACGTTTGCGCCCGTTGCACCAAACCGCAAAACACCACCCGGGTATCGGGGAAGCTGATTTTCTGCCGTGGGCGAGGCGGCAATTATGCCCCGATAGGTGTTGTAAACGCTGTTCCAGGTTTGTCTTGCAACTACGCCGTCAACCCCCAGCCCGTTGGCCTGCTGATAGGCGCGCACCGCCCTTTCGGTAGCATCGTCGTAAACTCCGTTTACCGAAATTACGGGAATTTGATTGTTGTATTGAGCAATCACCCTCAAATAGTATTGCAGCACCCTTACGTCATCCCCGCTGTCACCCGGGCGGAGGGCTTTGGCAAAGCTTTGGGGTATTTCACCTATGGCAATGCCCTCACTGTCAAGCTCGGCAAGGCGTTTAACCGATGAATATATGTAAGCTATTCTGTACCAGGTTGCATTGCCCACCACACCGTCATCGTCAAGACCGAAAACCTGCTGAAACCGCTTAACGGCGGCGGTTGTGCGGGTTCCAAATATTCCGTCGGGCTCTGAAATGGTTGGAATGCCGGGGTAATTGCGGGCTATTCTGTTAAGGCGCACCTGCATAAGCTGCACGTCGTTGCCCACGTCTCCCTCTCGCAAAGGGATGCCGGGGTATGACGGGGTATTTACCGCCACGGGAGCCCCCGTCACGATGTCGATATCGTCACCGTAGTAATATTGCAATATCTGATAAGGGCCAAGCCCTTGCTCTGCCAGGGTTACGGTGTCCCATTGCTTAAGCCCGTCGCAATCTACACCCCGACCGCTGCAATAGGCGGTAAAAAGGGGTTCGGTGCTTCCCTGCCGCCGAACATAGCTGTTAAAAATATCGTCTACTATAAGTGAAATGTTATCAAAAACCGCCCGCCCATCGGCGTAAGACTGGTCGTAGGCGGTGGACGAGGTTATATCAAAATCATACCCCTGAGAGGGATACCACTCGGTATAAATTCGGTTTAGCGCAAAGGATATCTGGGCGTAAATATTTGCTCTTAGAGCGCTTTCGGGCCAAGTAGGATATATCTCGCCCGACGCCACGTTTTTAATATAATCGGGAAAGCTGACGGTAACGTTTGGGGCGTCTGACGAGGGCGGCCCTAAATGTACCCTTATGCTTTCGGGTATTATGGGTTGTATTGCCATTTAATTTTCCCCCTTAAACTCGGGCAGAGGAATAAGGGGAGCGCTTTGCACGTTGGTTACCCCGCCAAAGATAGGCAGCTGGGAATTTTCGAAGGGTAAAAAGCCCTCTTTGTTTATTCGCACAAAATATGTATCGTACACGTCGGCGCCCTGTGGGTTGGAGGATTCGCCGCGAGCCACCGTTTTTAAAGCCACCGCAGAGGTGAGCCCGTCGCTATCGGTAAGCATGGTTGCCACCAGCCCTCCCTCTCGGTCGGTGACGGTTACCAAAGCCCCCTCAACGGGTAGGGCTTCGTCGGCGGTGTATGCCCTTATCTGCAAATAGCCCTCATCATCACGAGAGGGTTGCATATCCTCGAATGGCAGGTCGGAAAACTGACTTTGCAGGGGTTGCTCTTGCTGTGGCTCCACCCTTAAGGGCGGCAGCACGGCAGGGGGCTCGCCTACGGGCTGCAAGGGCTCACCCGGCAGTATTACGGGCAGCTGCGGGCCCTGCTCGGCAGGGATTTCGGGTTGTGTGTACGGCGTACCCGGAAGGTCGATAATCGGCTCATCCTTTTGGGGTGCCGGGTGCATTTGCTTATATCGCATTAATTCTTGGGCGTACTGCTCAATAAGCTTATCAAGTTCTGTGGACATTTTTAACCACTCCTTCCCTACTATTTATATGCACCCTAAAACAAATTATCCGTTGACTATCTAACGGTGTTTTTATATAATAAAAATTACAGCCCCCTTTTTTTCAGGCAAGGGGACCTATAACATTACTAACACCGAGGTGAGGCAAGATGAAAAAAAGCGAAAAATTCGTTGATTCTGTGCGCAAAGCTCTGGATTTGCTTGACATTCTTGCCTTTGAAGACGTTGAGCACGACGGAGTTAGACTTGCCGATTTATCTCGTCTTACAGGTGAAAAGCCCACCACCCTGCACGCCATATTAAAAACCATGATAAAATGCGGCTACGTGCAACAAAATTCAAAGCAGCGCTACGTAATTGGCAAGCGTTGCCGTCAAATGGGGCTTGTTAACCACCTTGAGCTTTCGCCAAAAACCGCCGAAATTCTTTATTCACAGCTTAAGCAGCTGTTTGACCAATCGGAATTATCGGTTTCCTTTTACGTTCTTTCAAACGGCGAAAGAATTAACTATTTTAATATGCCTCAAAAACGCCCCACAAAAATTGACTATTCAATGCTGGGTGAAAAATCTATATATCAATACCCTTCGGGGCGGGTGCTTGCGGCATACTGCACACCCCAAGAGCTAAAGCGCATAATCCGCAAAAACGGCTACCCCGACCAAATGTGGGGCGGCGCGGTTGACAGCGAGGGGCTTGACCTGCAAATTCACGCTTTGCGCCAAGAGGGTTGGGCCAAGCGGCAAGACGAAAAAAGCTTGGACACAAGCTATTCGGTGCCCGTGCTTTACCCCGACGGCAGTTTTTTAGGCGCACTTGGCGTATATATTGACGGCGAACAGCACCGACTTGCCGACGAAGAGGAAATTAAGGAGCAAATGCTAAACTGCGCCAAAGGCATAACCCATCACCTATCTCTTGAAAAGGAGCATAAATATGAACGTTAATGAGTGCATAAAAACCCCCGTTACCAAAAGCTGTGACGTTTTTGTTGCAGGTGGCGGTGTGGCAGGTATTGCCGCTGCCCTTTCTGCTGCAAGAGAAGGCGCAAAGGTAATTCTGGCCGAGCGCGAATTTATGCTGGGGGGGCTTGCCACCGCAGGGCTTATTACCATATATCTGCCCTTGTGCGACGGCATGGGCAGGCAGGTATCCTTCGGCTTGGCAGAGGAGCTGCTTAAGCTTTCGGTTAAGGACGATTTGATTGAAGCAAGAAATCCCGTTCATTGGTTTGCCGATTACGACGCAGAAACCAGGGCCAAAAACGAGCGCTACGAGGTACAATTTAACCCTCAGTATTTTGCTGTATTGGCAGAAAAAGAACTGCTTAGCGCAGGGGTTGAAATTCTTTACGGTACCCTTTGCTGCGGTGTTGATATTAACGAAAAGCACGTTGACCACCTTATATGCGAAAACAAGTCGGGTCGCTTTGCCGTTAAGGTTAAAAGCGTTGTAGATTGCACGGGTGATGCCGATATATGCTACCGCGCAGGGGTTGCCACCGAAAAATTCGGCAAGGGTAACATTTTGGCCGCCTGGCACTACTCTTTGTCGGAAAGCGAGGGCTACAAGCTACGCATGCGCGGTGCCGCCGACATCACCGACGAGATGAAGGGCAAGGTGAATTTTGCCCCCGAAGTGCTTAATTCCACCCGTTACAGCGGCCTTGACGGCGACGAGCTGAGCAAGATGGTAATTGATTCTCACTCTATTTTGCTTTCAGACGTTAAAAAAGCCCGTGTCAAAGACCCAAGCTATATACCCGTTACCATGGCCTCCATTCCCCAGATACGTATGACACGCCGCATTGCAGGTGCCTACACCCTTGACTCGGACGAAAAGCACACCTATTTTGCCGACAGCATTGGTATGGTATCTGACTGGCGCTACCGCGGTCCCGTGTGGGAGGTGCCCTTTACCACCCTTTACGGCAAGGATGCAAAAAACCTTATTACCGCAGGACGCAACACCTCGGTAACCGACAATATGTGGGACGTTATGCGCGTTATACCCTGCTGTGCCGTTACGGGCCAGGCAGCAGGTATGGCCGCCGCCATGACCGACGATTTTGCCACCCTTGATATAGCAATGCTGCAGCAAAAGCTGCAAGCCGCAGGGGTAGTAATTCACGAAAAAGATTTATAATAAAAAGCAAAACGCTCTGTTGGAAAACTCCAACAGAGCGTTTTTT
>JAZQSG010000247.1:0-1581 GCA_045630025.1 Acutalibacteraceae bacterium | reverse complement strand
CTTGGCATCTTTTATAACAATAGTGGCATAGCCCTTGCGGTTGCGCTCAATTTCGGACTGAACGGTGGTATCCATAAAATCCTTTTGGGCTTCAAACAGTTCTAAAACTTTTTTGCGGTCGGTCATATTTACTCCCCCTTGCTTTGGCTTTATTATAAAGCCGCGTTTTGCCGATGTACACCAAAAAAACGAGTGTATGGGTTGATTTTTCGAAACAAATTTGCTATTATTTATAGGTGTTTGGGGGTGTTATTCGTGATTTTCGAGCAAGATTATCTATCTTTTCAAATATTGGACGTGCTGTATATGGACCAGGTTAACACCAGGTGCGTTAACTTTAACCGCAATTTTGACGCCCTTTCCTTCAGAATAGAGGCCGACACGGTAATTGATTACAAAAACGGTCAGCTTGATTTTGGTGACGGCTCAATCGGCTATTTTCCCTCTAACGTAGATTACACCCGCAGCGCCAAAAAAGACAAAATGATTGTGGTTAACTTTAACCTTATTAACTATCACTCTAACGAAATTGAGCTCTTTTTGCCCACCGAGGTGGAAAAATACCGCGATCTTTTTGAACAGCTGCTATCCTGCTGGCAGGGCAAAAGCACCGCCTATCAGCACAAATCGGCCGCCATACTGAGCACCGTTTTTGCCGAGCTTTATAAGGATAATATTAAAATCTATCCGCAAAAGTCAAAAATTCAAAGCTCAATAAAATATATTGAAAAAAATCACCTTAAGCCGGATTTTTCACTGGTTGAGGCGGCGGCAAAATCCTTTATCAGCCCCACCTATTTCAGAAAGCTTTTTAGAGCCGAATTTGGCATATCGCCCAAGCAATACGTAATAAAGCGGCGCATTAACTATGCGGCCTCCCTTATACTGACGGGCTATTATTCATTGCAAGAGGTGGCGGAGTGCTGCGGATATACCGATTACAAGCACTTTTCGGCCGAGTTTAAAAAGCTGTTGGGGGTATCGCCCTCTCAGTATTGTTATAAGCGTAACAAGGCATAACAACATCCCCGAGAAAATCAATTCTCGGGGATGTTGCTTTACGGATATTTAGTTGCCCCATTCGGCCCATCAACTTATAATTTCATAGTCAAAAGGGCAATCACTGTTTAATCTTTCTTGTTTGTTGCGCTCTAATATTTCATGCATAATGTTGATTGCCTTATCAAGTTCTTTAGGCAAACTTTTTTCACCTTTGATAACAACCTTGTCTGCATCACACTCACTCCAAAGCAAATCCCAAAAAGCATCCCAATTTTTACCGTACCATTCGGGAAAATCAAAGGCTGCCTGTATTCTTTCGTGAATATCATAAGCATATTCACAACCCGTTAAATCCAGTTCAATTATTTTCATAATGATTAATCTCCTTATATTATTTCATAAAAAGTTTCGTAATGGTCGTATGTAATAAATATCAACCCATCATTTGACCACAAAATGCGCTGGTTATTTCGTTTTCCCGATGTGTAATTAATATCTGCTTCATACCAAACTCTGCTGGGTGAAGATGGTAGATGCCCATTATAATTATAGTATTCGCCCTTTGTTATCATTTTGTTT
>JAZQSG010000246.1:0-4209 GCA_045630025.1 Acutalibacteraceae bacterium | reverse complement strand
ATTTTGTTTTTCATATTGCTCAATTGCCGCTGAGCAGCCAAACGAATCTTGCTTTTTAAGGTGCTCTATAAGTGCCTCCTCCCCTGCTGCACAAGCAGATGAAAGTGCCTTTAAATCGACATTTTCAACGGGGATAAGCACCGCACTTAAATAGTTGGGGTCGGCGCTGTTTTTGGCGCTTCTTAAAGCAATTTTTACATTGGCATAATAACAATAGCACGAGAAGTACTCGTATACTGTTGCTCCGTTTTGCTTGGCCTTTTCAAGAATGTAAACGCTAACCTCACGGTCAAGCACACCGTCACCCAAACGGGCATTAAACTCTTGTGCGGTTAAGGTGTAGCACCTTTGTGCACCTTGTTGCATAAACTCGGGCAAAATGCTAAAGCGTTTTTCCTTAACGGCCTTTACGATTGTTTGGGGGTTTACGGTGCAGGGATATTGAAAAAGGTTTTCGTACTGCCTGCCCGAAATTATACCTTTAATGGCCGCTTTAACGTTGTGCAAATCGTTTCGGTGTTTAAAAAGGTCAAAGCGTTCAAAATCGGGGGCAACACTTTCAACGTATCGCCACAGCTGAAGGGTGCGGTTATCAAGCATTTCGTCAATATCGCTACCCTCAAACCCTTTGTCGGACAATGCCCCGTAAAGCTCTTGCACCGAATTGCAGGATAAAAGCAGGTCGATATCTTGACGTTTAAACAGCTTGCCCTCTTTTGCTCTGACGCTACCCAAAGAAAATTCATAGGATAAAGACATACTCTTCCCCCTAATTTTCAAAGAGATTGCGGTTTATCATATCTTCAAGCTGCTCTCTTTTTTCCTCTGCAATAGAGGCAAAATCGGCCGAATATTCTATATCGCCGCACTTGATGGTGAAGCCGCCTTTTATATCAACCGTTTTTTCGCTGATAACAGAGGTAACCCCTGCCTGTGCCAAACGGGCTTGCATATCCTTAGGCATACGGGCAAGGTCAGCGGCTGAAAACATTATCTCGCCGCCAAGATTTTGATAGCCCTGTGCCAACTGCAATATTTTATCAAAATATTGGTCGGCAGGCATTGTATACAACTGCTCTAACGCCTTTTGAAGGGTTAGGTCAATCTGCTGACGGCGACAGTTAAGCAGCGCCTTTTTAGTTGCCGACATACGGGCTGACTCGGCGTTTTTGCGAAGCTTATCGCAATCGGCCGCGGCGGCTGACAAAATTTCGTCAGCAATGCATTTGGCGGCCGCCTTGCCTTGGTCAACAACCTCTTTAACTGCGGCAGCAGATTGTTCATTTATAGCTTTAACCGCTGCTTCGCCGTCTTCGCGAATGCGGTCAAGTATCTTTTCTTTGCCGGTCATTACAACCACGCCTTTCGTTTTGCTTTGCTAAATTAAAGCTTAATGTTTCCTACGTTAAGAACTGCAAGCAGAGATACGATAAAGGCAAGCAGTGCGTAAATCTCAACCAAGGTTACGGATACCATTGCTTTTGAGAAGTTGGTGTCGTCCTTTGCGGTAAGGGTAATACCCGATACGGCTGCTTTACCCTGTGCAAATGCAGAAATCATACCGCCGATGCCTATAGGCAAGCTGGCTGCGAAATAAAGCAAGCCGTGTGCCACGTCGGGTGCTGCGCCACCCATTACACCACAGTTGATGAGAATAAGGAAGGCAACGATAAAGCCGTAAAGACCCTGAGTACCGGGAAGAAGGGTCAAAACCAACATTTTACCAAACTTAGAAGAATCCTCTGAAAGAACGCCCATAGCGGTCTGTGCTGCGCCGCCTACGCCCTTTGCCGAACCAATACCTGCCAATGCGGTTGCAAGTGCCGCGCCAATTACTGCCCAAAAAATACCTGTCATGATTTATTTTCCTCCTGTAATCTTGAATATTTGCCATTGACTTCGAAGGGAGTAAACTTTTTACCTCCGCCGTCATAAAACTTACTGAACATTTCTACATACTGCAAACGCATGGTGTGCACGTATGAGCCAAGGGCGTTAAGCCCAAAGTTAACCACGTGGCCTATTACAAACACAAGTATCATAAATATCCACGTTGCGGGCGAGCCCGAGAACTGCATGCTGAGCACGTTAAACACGTTGCCCATAACAGCCGTTGTAAGGCCCAGCGCCAAAAGTCGCGTATAGCTCATCAGGTCGCTGATATAGCTGGTTATGTCGTAAAGACTTGCAACGCCCGAAATAAGCTTCATGGGGCCTTTGCTTTTGCGGCCTTGGGTAAGCACCAGGCCAAGCGCACAGGCCGCGGCACCAACACCGCCAACAAGAACGAACACCTCGCCAAGTGCAAGACCTGCTGCCAGCACGCCTAAAAAGACCAGCATCAGCATCCATAATCCACTGTCGAAAAGTGCGCCCCACTTATCCCCTTGCCGCCAGGTGCAATAGAACTTGGCACCCATACCCGCAAGGATTTGCACAAGACCGAAGGCGACTGAAATTATCATTATCGTCAGCGCGTCTTGAATGGGGTCAAGCAAGGGCCTTGTTAAAAACAGCACGTCAAGCTCTTTATCAAAGAGGTTTAATGCTATTGATTTAATGGCGTCGCCGAAAAATGACGAGTAAACCACGCCCCACAAGAAGGTGGATATGCCGCAGTTTCTGAACAGCCGCATACTCATTGCCATGCTTTTTTCGGGGTCCATTCTTTTAAGCACAAAGGTGGTGCCCAAAATCATCAAAAGGCCGTAGCCCGCATCTGAAAACATCATTCCAAAGAAGAAATAGAAGAATATTGCCATAAGCGGTGTTGGGTCAATATCGGTTGGACCGGGTGAAGAATACATTTCAACTATTGACTCGGCAGGCGCGCTGAAAGAGCCGTTTGAAAGCTTTACGGGCGCCACCTCGGGGTCTGCATCCTCTATTTCGATGAAGCAGTCACAAAGAGAGTTAAGCTCTTTTTGCAGCAAGGGGCAATCTCTTTTGGCAACGTAGCCCGTAAGTGCAAAGGTGTGACCCGAATGGTCAAGCTCACCTATGACTCGGTATTTTTCTGCCCTTACCGTGTAATAGTCGAAAAGCAGTTCAATTTCTTCTCGGTGCTGTGCCATTTGCGCCAGCTCTTTAACCGCATCTGCCTCTTTGGCTTTTATATCTTCAAGCTCTGCCTTAAGCTGCTCAATTCGCTGAGCAGGCAAAACCTTACCCGACACGTTGGGTCGACAAAAGCCCAATGCACGCAACGCCTTATCGGCCTTTTCGCGCATATCGGCAGGGGTTATGATAACGCAGCAGGTCATGGTAGCCGAGGCAGATATTATCTCGGCATCAAAAATCAGCTCACTATCCTGAAGGGCTATTGCCTCGCTTAAGGTAACGAGGGTATGCTTTGCAGGAAGAGTGCCGATAAAGGCAGAGGTTTGGCTAGTACCCTCGGTATCGATAGGCACGTCCAACCCTTGCCAGGGTTTTAATTGCTCTAATTCAACGTTTACCCTTACCCTTTGCGCCGCACCCTCAGCGCGAATTCGCTGAAGCTCGGTGGCTCGGGCGCAAATGCCGTTAAGCTGATCTCGCTTTTCCGAACTGAGCTCAAGCTGCTCGGCCGTTACGCGCCGTCTGCCCGAGAAGGAGGCCAATAGCCCCTTCTTTTGAGGTGCCGCTTTGTTAATTAGCTGCAGGGCGGCATCGGCACGCTCTGCATTTTTTTGAAAGCGAGACACGTCGTCGGCGGTGTTGAGCCGCGTAAAGCCGTGGGCGGCATCGGTCTTGCTTTCGACCTGAAGAACACCCAACTGCTGTATTTTGTTGAGTATTTTTTTGCGGTCGTCACGCAAGGCGTAAACGTTGACAAGCTTCATTTTAAGCTTTGCCACTAATTTTCACCACACTTATTAAGCTTGCCCGTTGGTAATTAAGTCAATTACCATGGAAACTACTTTATCTCTGTTTTGGTCGGCGGTTGCAGTCAATTCTGCACAAAGTGCATCTGCCGCCTGCAGATTTTCGTCAAAAAGGGCCTCGCACTCTGCCACCACGCGGTCGCGCATTTGCTGTGCCTCTGCTTTTGCGGAGGATGCGGCCTCTTGCTGAAGCGCCATTCCTTGGTCTTGGGCTTTTTTCAGCGCTTGCTCGGCTGAGTTTTGTGCCATTTTTTGACGATTTACCGCCTCGGCTTCTGCCCGACGGATTTCGTCAAGAGTTTTACTGGCCATACTGTCACCTCGGTTGAGATTGAAATATATA
>JAZQSG010000245.1:0-1054 GCA_045630025.1 Acutalibacteraceae bacterium | reverse complement strand
TACCCAGTGGGTAAAGCTGCGCCAAAACAGCATACTGTGACTTAGCGCCTCAACGTTATTAAGTATTGAAGCACCGGTTGTTGTAAAACCACTAACCGTTTCGAAAAATGCATCGAAAAAGCTCGGTATTTCTTTGCTTATAACAAAGGGTAAACAGCCGATAACCGACATTAAAAGCCAAGCAAGTGCAACGATTACAAAGCCCTCGCCCGCATAAATTGCCTTATCCTTTGTTCGTGTTAGCAGAATAAAGGCACCGCCAACCAAAAGGGCAATAACCGCCGTAATTAAAAAGGCAAAAACGGGTATTGTTTCGGAATATATAATTGCTGTAATAATGGGCAATACCAAAAGCGCCGCCTCGGTTACGATAATTTTACCTATCGTATTAAAGACCATTTTTCTGTTCATAAATTATAGCCTCTACTTTATAATATCCGAAATATCGTTAATGCGTTGACCTGCCGCCACCAAAATAACGGTGTCGCCCGCAAGTATTTTATCATCACCTGTTGGGATAATGGTTTTCCTTGCGCGAACAATACCACCTATGAGTATATTCTTTTTAAGCGTAATATCCTTAAGCGGTATGTTGATGATTTCACAATCGGGCTCAATAAGAAATTCAAGAGCCTCTGCCTTGCCGTCCATGATTTTATAAAGCGTTTCCATCTTGCTGCCCATAGAGTTCTGAAGGCCGCGAGAATAACGAACAAGCACGTCGGCGATAATATTGCGCGGGGATACAACGGTTTCAATACCTATCTGCTCTGCCATACCCAAAAACTCATCTCCGTTAACCTTTGCAACCGCCTTGGGTACGCAGCTTGTTGTAGCAAACAGCGACATAATAATATTTTCTTCGTCAACGCCCGTAAGCGATACAAAGGCATCCATCGAGTTAATACCCTCTTCAACCAGCACCTGCTGTGCCGCAACGTCACCGTTGATGATTACCGCCTCGGGCAAAACCTCGCTAAACTGCTCGCAACGTTCTTTATTTTGGTCGATAACCTTAACGGCAGTGCCTGCAGTAATGAGCATTTTTGCAAGA
>JAZQSG010000244.1:0-5148 GCA_045630025.1 Acutalibacteraceae bacterium | reverse complement strand
GGCTTGTTGAAGAAAGCGGCACCGACTCGAAACTTATAAACCGTGAAGCGATGAGACTTCGTGCCTCCCTTGAAGAAGGCGTAAAATTAGGCGGAGAACTAATAGTTTTTTTACATTATCCGCCAATAACGGGAAGCCAGCAATGCACCGAAATTATTGACGTTTTACATCAATATAACGTTACCAAGGTTTACTACGGTCACTTGCACGGCGGCTCAACCTTGGCAGCCATAAACGGTCAGGTTGACGGCATAAATTATCGCCTTATTTCGGCCGACAGAGTCGATTTTACACCTGTTTTGGTGTATTAGCATAAAAAATACGTAAAATATTACATTATTTTACCAAAAAAACAGTAGAATTTAACAGAACAATGTGCTATAATACATTGTATGTGAAAATGTAGGAGGATTAACCAATGTCACTTAAAGCAACCAACAAAGTTGAAACCAACCGCTATGAACTTGAAATTGTTGTAGATGCAGAAACTTTTGCAGCTGCACTTAGCAAGGCATATGCAAAAAACGTTAAGAAAATTGCCATTCCCGGCTTCCGCAAGGGCAAGGCACCCCGTCACATCATCGAGCGTATGTATGGCGAAAGTTTCTTCTATGAAGATGCTATCGAAATCATCTATCCCGATGCTGTAGAAGAAGCTATTAAAGAGGCAGGCCTTGAGCTTGTTTCAAACAATATCGGCTTTGATCTTGTAAGCGTTGATAAGGCAACCGGTCTTGAGTTCAAGGTTACCATCACCGTAAAGCCCACCGACGTTACCGTTAAGAAGTACAAGGGTCTTGCAGTAGAAAAGGTGAAGGCCGTTGTTACCGATGAAGAAATCGACGAACAGGTTAAAATGATTGCCGAGCGCAACTCTCGTCTTATCAGCGTTACCGACCGTGCCGCTAAAGATGGTGACACCGTTGTTATCGACTACGAGGGCTTTGTAGGCGATAAGGCATTTGATGGCGGTAAGGCCGAGGGTTACTCACTTAAGCTCGGTTCAAACTCCTTCATTCCCGGCTTTGAGCCCCAAATCGTTGGTCACAGCATCGATGAGGAGTTCGACATCAACGTTACTTTCCCCGAAGAATATCATGCTGAAGAGCTTAAGGGCGCCGAAGCAGTTTTCAAGATTAAGCTTCACGAAATCAAGGAAACTGAAATCCCTGTTATCGATGACGAGTTTGCTAAAGACATTAGCGAGTTCGATACTCTTGATGAGTACAAGGCAGACCTTAAAGCCAAGGCAATCGATATGAAGAAAAAGAATGCTGATGATGCAGCAGACAGCGCTATTATCGACGCTTTGCTTGAGGGCTTTGAGGCAGAAATTCCTGCTGAAATGATTGAAGCTCGCATCGATGAAAGTGTTCAGGATTTTGCATATCGTTTGCAGATGCAGGGTCTTGATATCAACACCTACGTTAAATACATGGGCGGCGACATGGCTGCATTCCGCGACACCTTCCGCGAACAAGCCGACAAGCAGGTTAAGCTTCGTCTTGCTCTTGAAAAGGTTGCTGCAGATGAAGCAATCGCTCCTTCCGATGCAGATATTGAAGAAGAATACGAGTCACTTGCTAAGGCCTACAACACCGAGATTGACAACGTTAAGAAGGCAATCCCCGCTTCAGAGCTTGTGAAAGACATTGCAGTTCGCAAGGCCTTTGATTTCATCCGCGAAAACGCTGTTGTTACTGAGGTTGATGCTCTTACCGAAAAGAAACCCGCAGCAAAGAAGCCTGCAGCTAAGAAGACCACAACCACCAAGAAGACCACTACTGCAAAAGCTGATGACGCTGCAGAAGAGAAACCCGCAGCTAAGAAGACCACTACCACCAAGAAGACTACTACTGCAAAAGCTGATGACGCCGCAGAAGAGAAACCCGCAGCAAAGAAGCCCGCAGCTAAGAAAACTTCTACCGCAACCAAATCAACCGCAGCTAAAAAGACAGCTAAAAAGGAAGAAAACTAATTATTTAAAATTAGTGAATAACCCTGCAATTTTTTGCCTATATTTTAACTGTTAGTTTAAACAAACATTTTTTGAAGCGGAGGTGTCTCGATGTTTTTATCTTCGAGGCACCTTTTTGCAAATTAATATTAAAGGAGTAATTTAATATGCCATTTGTACCTTACGTTGTTGAACAAACCGGAAGAGGCGAGCGTTCATACGATATTTATTCCAGACTGCTCAACGACCGAATTATTGTTTTATCAGATGAAGTTAACGACCAAACCGCAAGTCTTGTAATTGCACAGCTGCTTTATCTTGAAAGCCAAGATGCAACAAAAGATATTTCTCTTTATATCAACAGCCCCGGTGGCTCAGTTTCTGCCGGTCTGGCAATTTATGATACAATGAATTATATCAAGTGCGACGTTTCTACCATTTGCATTGGTATGGCAGCAAGTATGGGTGCATTTTTGCTTTCTTCCGGTGCCAAAGGCAAGCGTTTTGCTCTTCCTAATTCCGAGGTTATGATTCATCAGCCCTTAGGCCAGGCACAAGGTCAGGCAACTGATATTCTTATTCGTGCCGACCATATTAAGCGCACAAGAGAAAACCTTAACAATATTCTTGCTCAAAACACTGGCAAACCCATCGACATCATTGAACAAGACACCGAGCGTGACAACTTTATGACCGCTCAACAAGCTCTTGAGTACGGATTGATTGACAAGGTAATTGATAGGAGATAAATATGCCCAACAATAATCACGTTGACTCGACGGTTTGTTGCTCTTTTTGCGGACGTTCATCCGAAGAAGTAAACCAACTCGTCGGTCAAGATGGCGTTTATATTTGCGACGAGTGCATTGAGGTATGTTATGACATTGTAAGCGGTGAAAGCAACCCTCGTAGCTCTTCGAGAAACAAGCGCAAATCAACCAACAACTTTGTGTTGCCCAAACCAAAAGAGATATTTGACGCTCTTGATGAGTACGTAATCGGTCAGCACGATGCAAAAATAGCATTGGCAGTTGCAGTATACAACCATTATAAGCGCACTATGTTTGATGACCATACAGTCGAGCTTAATAAAAGCAACATTCTTTTGTTAGGCCCCACAGGCGTTGGCAAAACACTTTTGGCTCAAACTCTTGCCAAACGGTTGGACGTGCCCTTTGCCATTACCGACGCCACAACGTTGACCGAAGCAGGTTACGTTGGTGAAGACGTAGAAAACATTTTGTTACGTCTTATTCAGGCGGCAGATTACGACGTCGAAAAGGCACAACGCGGCATTATCTATATTGATGAGATAGATAAAATTGCCCGTAAATCCGAAAACACATCAATTACCCGTGACGTTAGCGGCGAAGGCGTACAGCAAGCGTTGCTTAAAATTCTTGAAGGCACCGTATCCAACGTTCCGCCACAAGGCGGAAGAAAGCATCCCCAACAGCAATTCATTCAAATAGACACTTCAAACATTCTGTTCATTTGTGCAGGTGCTTTTGACGGCATTGAAAAGCTTGTTGAAAAGCGTGTTGGTGGATCATCGGTTGGTTTTGGTGCAAAAATCACTACAAAAAGCGACAAATCAGCAGCAGAGCTTTACAAACAGGTAACCCAGCAAGACCTTTGCAAATACGGTCTTATCCCTGAGCTTGTTGGCCGTCTGCCCGTCGTTACAGCGCTTGAACCGTTAGACAGAGATGCCCTTATCAGAATTATGATTGAGCCCAAAAACTCAATTATAGCACAATATAAGGCGTTGTTTGCTATGGATGGCGCCGAGCTTGAATTTGAGGATGATGCACTTGCCGCTATTGCTGATTTAACCATTGCAAGAAACACCGGTGCAAGAGGACTTCGTTCAATAATTGAAAGCATTTTGACCAATATTATGTTTATAATTCCCAGCGATAAAACTATAGTTAAGGTAATAATTACAAAAGATTGTGTTATAAACAGCAAACCTGCTACCTTTATAACCGACGAATCAAAAGCATTGGCAAAAAAGGCCGATAAATCAAGCGTTTAAAAAACAACCGCTTAAATAACTCAAAAGGAGGCACCGACTTTATGGATATTAAATTAGGCAGTATTGTTGAGATGAAAAAATCACATCCCTGCGGAAACAACCAATTTTTGATTACAAGAATCGGTATAGATTTTAAAATTAAATGCTGCAAGTGCGAACACGAAGTTATGGTGCCTCGAGTTAAGATTGAAAAAAACATCAAACGTATAATTTCAGAAGGTTAATAACGGGGGAATAGTATGTTTGATAAAATTTTTGCAATAGAACAACGATATAACGAAGTGGCTCAAATGCTTATGCAGCCCGAAATAGTATCTGACCAAGAAACTTATAAAAAGCTTATGAAAGAGCATAAAAGCTTAACTCCGTTAATAGAAAAATATCACGAATACTGTTCAGCTGTTGAATCTGAAAAGGATGCGTTAAAAATACTATCAGACAAAACGATTGACAGCGATTTTAAAGAATTGGCTGAAGAAGAGCTTTCATCTGCAAGAAACTTAATTGCTACAACTTCAGAAGAACTGAAGATTTTGTTGTTACCTTCCGATCCTAATGACGACCGCAACGTTATTGTAGAAATTAGAGGCGGTGCCGGTGGGGAAGAGGCCGCGCTTTTTGCAGGGGTTTTAACTCGAATGTACTCAATGTATGCCGACTCCAAGGGCTTTAAGTCAGAAATACTTTCTTCTAACCCTACCGAGCTTGGCGGATATAAAGAGGTAAGCTTTATCATTGAAGGTGAGGGAGCATACTCTCGCTTTAAATTTGAAAGCGGCGTTCACAGAGTTCAAAGAGTGCCTGAAACCGAGGCATCGGGCCGAATTCATACCTCAACCGTGACCGTTGCAGTTTTACCCGAAGCAGAAGAGGTAGAGGTAGAAATTAACCCTGCAGATCTTAAAATAGACACCTTCCGTTCAAGCGGTGCAGGCGGACAGCACATAAACAAAACAGAGTCTGCAATAAGAATAACTCACTTGCCAACAGGTATAGTTGTTGAGTGTCAAGATGAACGCAGCCAATTTAAAAACAAAGATAAAGCAATGAAGGTGCTCCGCTCCCGCCTGTTAGAACGAAAGCAGCAGGAACAGCAATCAGCCATTGCCAAGTCGGAGGCCAAGCGGTCTTAGGAAGACAAGCTTGTCATACA
>JAZQSG010000243.1:0-6870 GCA_045630025.1 Acutalibacteraceae bacterium | reverse complement strand
TTGCAATGCCGCCAAGTGCTACAGTGATCTTGCCGTCTGCATAGGTGAACTCGTACTCACCGTTGGGAAGAACGGTAAGGTCGCTGGAAGCGATCTCTTCACCCTTGTAGAGCAAGTATGCGGTGTAGGTGTTATCCTTATCGGCATTGGTGGGAGTGGTATCGTCGTTGCGGATACGGAGCTCGAGGTTTTCGGACTCGTTACCGAAGTATGCAGAGCACCACTCGTTGTAGTAGTTGTTGTAGCCGTTCTTCATCTTAAGGGTGCCCTTGAAGGTGAAGCCCTCAGACATATCGTAGGTCTTTGCAGTCCATACAGTGTAGATAGTCTGACCTTCGGGAATGATGAACTGACCGTCAACGAACTTGTTGCTGTGACCGGTCCACTCTTCTTCTACGAACTCTTCGGGTGCCCAAGTGGTAAGGGCCTCGCCTCTAACGATGTCATCACCGGGCTCATCGCCTTCGCCGGGTTCACGGGTTTCGCCGCAAACGTTGCAAACGGTGTCTTCTTCATCGTCGTAGGTGTGCTGAGTGCAGGGCTTTGCGCCAACGAGCTTTGCTTCGTAGTAGATAGCGTTGTTATCCCAAGTGCTGTTTGACTTGAGTGCAACTGATGCTTCTGCAACGTCAACAGTGTCGTTTTCGTCTACATATGATACATCTGCTGAACCGCCGGGGCCGGAGATAGAGAACTTAACAGTCTTGGTATCTACGTCATAGGCAAGAGCAAAGTTGTATGCATCATAGAAATAGGTTGAGAACTTAGAGGTGAATGCTACGTTGTCGCTGGTTGCTACAACTTCGCCATTAATCTTGATAACGAGCTTGTAGTATTCCTTTGCGCTGTCAGCAATCTGCAAGTATGCAAAGATGTTACCAACCTCTGCACCAAAGTAGGTTCTGCTGGTTTCGTAGTTGTTAGTGGAGCCACCTCTTGCTCTGTAAGAGAACTCGAAGCCGCGGGTAAGAATAAAGGTCTGGTTGTAGGTGGCCTTTACGTCAGCTGCCTGACCGCCGCCTGCGTCGTTAAAGTTAATGCCGCCCTTATCGTTAATCTTGGTCTGCTCGTGTGAGAAAGTCCACTCTTCAGCAACTGCGGGCTTAGCTTCGTTAAACTCGAAGCCGGTGCCTACCAATGCGGGAGGAGGTGCGGGGGGCTCGAAACCAACAAGTTTACCGCCAGGAACGTAACCTGCGACATCCCAAGTGCTGTTGGTGAAGAATACAACCTCTGCCTCGGCAACGTTAACTGCATCTGCTTCGTCGACGTAGGTGAGGGTCTCGGTTAACTCGCCTGCTGCCCAAGTAAGAGTGATGGTCTTGGTTGCGGGATCATAGCTGAGAACGTAATCAACAACGGTATCACCTGCTATAGTGTAGCCAACAGTGCCGGTTGCAACAGCAGTATCGTCAACATAAATTGAATGATAGAAGCTGCCGTCGGTTTTGGCCATACTTGCAGAAATGTTACCTACCTTTGCACCGTTATAGATACGACCTGCTTCGTAGTTGGCAACGTTCCAGAAAGACTGATGCTTGTAGGTAAGCTCAAAACCGTTAGTAAGGTTAAGGGTTTTGTTGTAGGTGGCTGAAACATCGTCTGCTCCGGAACCGGGAGTAGCGAGCTTAATTGCCTTTGATGAATGGAATGAACTGTTGCTGCCAGTCAAAGTCCAATCTGCATCTGTGGGCTTATTATTGGTGCCGTCAAATTCGAACTCAACACCCACAAGCGCTTCTTCATCTGCACCGAATGCATATACTGCACAAACACTGATTACAGTGGCCAAAAGTGCAACGATGCAAACGATACTTAAAATGCGTTTTTTCATTTTGTTTTGCTCCTTTCGAAAAATCGGAATTACCGATTTACTTTTCTATTTCATACTATCACACAAAGTTTTATTTTGTCAACAACTTTTGTTAAAAAATTATTCAAATTTTGCCTTTAACTTCGACTGTTTTTTATTATGTAATGGTGAAAATAATTTTCATAACAAAAAAAGCATTCCGAGCTGTTTTTTTGCACGGAATGCTTTTTCGTTTTAATCAAAAATCTTTTTTCTTGCAATTACAAACGCTGCGGCCGTTGCACTTAAAAGCATTGCACAAACGGGAAGAAGCAGATTTCGTGAATCCCCTGTGTGAACGCCGTTTTTGGCAAGGGGCGAAAGCGAAACAACCGACCACTCTCTGCCGTTGGGGCAATAGTTGCCGCTGAGGCGGAGGCCAAGCTTGGCATCGTTTACATCAAGATCGGCAATCTCAACCGCAGTTGCCTCGGTGCCCGAAGCAAGCTTCCAGCTGATGGCAACGCCACCCAGCTTTACGCTAACCTTGCCGTCGGCATAGGTAAGCTCGTATTCACCGTTGGGAAGCACGGTCAAATCGTAGGAGGCAAGCTCGCGGCCCTGATAGATAAGATAGGCGGTATACGTATTGTCTTTTACGATGTTGTCGGGAGAATCGTTTTTGATGCGAAGC
Organism: Acutalibacteraceae bacterium; assembly: GCA_045630025.1. Taxonomy (GTDB): domain Bacteria; phylum Bacillota; class Clostridia; order Oscillospirales; family Acutalibacteraceae; genus RGIG2206. Next base: position 4,384 of record JAZQSG010000243.1, on the reverse strand, counting down.
TCAAGATTAGAATCTTCATTGCCCACGTAAACCGAGCACCATTCGCCGTAATAGTTGTTGTAGCCGTTTTTAAACTTTAAGGTACCTTTAAAGGTGAAGCCGTTAGAAAGGTCGTATGACTTTTTAGTCCATACGGTGTAGGTGGGCTGACCTTCGGCAATTATAAACTTGCCGTTTGAGAATTTGTTGCTGTGACCGTCCCAATCCTCTTCTTTGAATTCGGAGGGTTCCCAAGGAGTGGTAAGGGGCTCGCCCTTTTTAATTTCGGGCTCGCTGCCGTCGTCGGCAAGTATGGGCTGAAGAGAAACTGCCGACCACTGTCTGCCGTTTTCGGGGCCCGAGTTGCCCATAAGCAGCAGACCAACCTTGGCTTTGCCGAAATCTGCCTCAAGGGGGATATGGGTGGCGGTTGTGGAATCGGGAAGCACCCAGGTTACCTTGCCGCCCTTGAAGGTTGCGGAAACCATGCCGTCTTGATAGTTTAAGGTGTAAACACCGTCGCAAACCGTGCCGAAATCTGCACTGGCAAGTTCAACGCCGTTATAAAGCAAATATGCGGTGTAGGTATCGTCCTTTTCGGTTGCTTCTCTGCTGCCGTCGTTTTTGATGCGCAGTTCGAGATTTACGCTTTCATCGCCCACAAGCAACGAGCAATGCTCTCCGTAATAATTGCCGTACCAGTTTCTCATAGCCAGCTTGCCCGAGAAGACAAAGCCGTTAGAAAGATCGTACGCTTTGGCTGACCAAACGGTGAACTTTTGATTAAAGGTGCCTGTAAGGGTGAACTTTCCGTTGTTAATGTTTGAGGTGTTGCCCGTCCAATCGGCTTCAACGATTTCTTCGGGAGCCCAGGTTTCGGTTAAGGCCTCTCCCTTTTGATCGTCGGGGTTGGGCTCGGGCTCAGGTTCGGGCTCGGGCTCAGGTTCGGGCTCGGGGATTACAACCTCTTTACCCTTAAGAGTAACGTTGTTATAGGTTGCATATCGGTTATAGCCGTTTTGGTGTCTTATTGCAACAGCTGCATCAGAAAGAGCAACCTGTTGAGCGTCATCAACATAAGAAATGGAGAACACCTCTTCCCCACGGCTTGTTTTTGAATAGGTTATGGTTTTGGTTTCGGGGTTGTAGCTTAAGGTGTAGTAAAAATCAGAGCCCTCTGCCCATGAATCAGAGGATGAAAGCCAATTTTCCATATTAGTGGAATAGCCCTTTGCGGCATCCCACCAAGTAGAGTTGGAATCGAAAATTGCATCGCCCTTAACCTTGGTAGCACCGTCAACCATTATAACGGGCTTAACGTAGTTGAGCATACAAACGGTAATGTTGCCAATGGCAAAGCCGGCAAACTTGCGGTCGGCGCCGTCGCTTATGCCAAAGTATTTTCTTGCCTTGGCGTAATAAGTAAGGGTGAAGCCATCGGTAAGATTATAGCTTTCTTTATAGGTTATTACGGAAACATTATCGTTGCCTTCTGCCGAAAGTGAAATTCCGCTTGTGCCAAAGGTGGGCGTGTTGTTAACTGCAGTCCAATCAGAAGAGATGAACTGATTGCCCGAAAAACTAAAAGCAGTGCCTTCAAGTGGAGAGTTAGCCATTGCATAAATTGCACCTGCGCTTAACATGGTTGCAATAAGCGCCACAATGCAAATAAAGCTTAAAATTCTTTTTTTCATTGCGCTGTCTCCTTACTTTAATTGTATAGATAACACTATTTCGCATTAACTTATTAATTATAAGTATATCATTACAAAAATGCAATTAAAATTGCAAATAATGATAAGGTGTTTGCAAATATTGCTTTAGTGATATAAACAGAATCATCTCAGTTAAGATTGCTCTTTTAAACTCTATGTTAATTGGTGGGCTTGTGCCTTACGGGAAGAGTCTCTTCCGTTATGGGCAGCACGGCGTAGCCGTTCTTTTTGCAATAGTTAATTATGCTGTCAAGTGAGTCGGCGGTGGTGCCCTTGCCGCTTGCATCGTGCATAAGCACAACGTTGTTGCGGTTGCGCCGCAAGCCCTTGATTACATTATTATATATAGTTTTGGAAGAAACGTTGCTTCCCGATGCATCGCCCGAATCCACGTTCCAATCGAAATAGATATATCCGTTTTGGGTAACCTTTTGGGTAAGGCGGGTCATTATGCCGCTGCTGTACTTTTTGCTGACGGCGTTGGAGGTGCCGCCGGGGAATCGGATTATTTTTGCATCGTAGCCCGTATCGGCAAGTATTTTATCGTGCATGGCTTTGAGCCCCTGCATATAGGCCTCGTCGGAAGCGTAGCAAACCGAGTAATCGTGATTATAGGTGTGTATTGCAAGGGTGTGCCCTTCGTTTACAATGCGCTTTACTATGTCTTTACGACTATCGGAATAGTTGATTATAAAGAAGGTGGCCTTTACGTTGTTGCGCTTTAAGGCATCTAACACCTTTGGGGTTACCGTAGAGTTGGGGCCGTCATCAAAGGTAAGATAAACTCTGTCGGGGCAATCGGCCTGCTGAGAATAGACGTGCACCGACCTTTTAACAACCGATATGTTGCCCGCTTTATCGGCAACGGTATAGGTAAGCAGATATAATCCGCACGCAGAGGTATCCACCTCTCCCGACACCTTAACCGACTTGGTTATCCCTCCGTCAAGGTCGTCGGTGGCAGTATATCCCGGCTCGCTGAATTTGCCGTCTCGCTCAACGTACATTTCTGCGCTGCCTGTAAGGGTTATAACCGGCTTTACAATATCCTTTACGGTTACGGTGCGCTTTGCAGTGGCCTTATTGCCCGATGCATCGGTGGCTGTGTAGGTTACGGTGAATTTTCCGTCTTTAACCTGCGACTGCTTGGCGGTAACCTTAACGTTTGGGTCGCCCAAATCGGTGGCCTTTGCCCCCTGCTCTTTATAAAGCTTTTTGGCAGACACGGTTACGCTTTTGCTTCCGTTAAGGGTGATAACGGGTGGCTTGTTATCAACTACCTCTACCACTCGGGTAACCTTGGCGGCTCCTTTGGTTTCGGACGTATAGCTGATTTCGTAGCGACCTGCTTTTGAGGTATCTACCACGCCTTTAATTATAATGGCGGAGTTATCTTCCGAAATTGCACCCTGCTCGATATATTCATCCCCTGCTTCAACAACCACGTGCTCTTCTCCGCACAAGGTGACGGACACGGTGGGCGTTTGACTGCTGACAGGCATAGAGGAAGAAATGCCGACGCCCCATTGTTCAAGCTGTGTACAGCTTACAAGTAACGTCAGCACTAAAACAACACACATTATTAACGTTGTTTTGGTTTTCATAGATTTCTTCCCTTTACGGTTCAATAATCGCCATCTTTTACCGTTTGGCGCACCATAGCAAAGGCGGCGTCCTCACCCTTTTCGGCCAAGGTGCGCAGCCAAAGCTCTAACATATCTGAGGTTTCGGGGTGGATTACGCGCACCCTTTTACCCTTCATAAAATATTCTAACGGGTGGGCGTCGGTATAGTTTTTGCCCTGGTATATTTTGCTGGCTGCCACGCGGTCACAAAACATCTCGGCAAGATAGCGGGCAGGCATTTTAACGGGGCTCATAACCCGATCAACGGGGTGATAATCGGTCCAATACTCAAAATGGTGGCGGTTGCGACCCTTGTGATGCATCCACGCGGAGGAATAGCCCTTATCTTTACGCTCGCCGTCGTTGGGGCTTCTGGTGCCCGTATAATATTTTATGCCTGCCGAAAACTCGGTAGGAGTATATTTTGACAAATCGTGGCGCAAGCCCTGCCAAAAAATGCCTGCTTTTTTGCAGTGCCTTATTACGGCGTGGCGATGGCGGGTGATTGTTTTAAAATGTCCAAAGGCGTTTTTCATATATACCAACTGTTTCTAATAATATTTATCCCAAAATAGGGTTGCTGAGCAGCTGCAGCTCTTGCTCGGCTTCAGCCGTATGCTCTGCATCAAAAACGATAAGCTCGTTTTGACCCTCTTTAAGTGCAAACTTAGGCACGTAAAGGGTTTTGGTTGGGCCAATCTGCCAGTAACGGCCAAGGTTAAAGCCGTTTACTACTGCAAAGCCCTTGCCGTAGCCCTTACAATGCAAGAAGGTATCGTGCTGACCGTCTGCCTCAAAGGTGCAACGCACAAAAGAGCAGGACGGAGCGTTATTGCCCGACTTAAAGTTAAGACGGCTTAAATCGGTCATTGTAAGGCGATACGCCATCCATCCGAAATGGATAATGCCGCCAACGGTTACGCGGCCGATAACACCTTTTTTGCGCATCATTTTGCTGCCGAAATTGGTGCGACCCATATTTTCCACCAAAATGGTGAGGGTTTGGCCTGCACCGATGCTAAGGTTGCATTTATATTCACCGTCATTGACGTACATAACCTTTAT
>JAZQSG010000242.1:0-4044 GCA_045630025.1 Acutalibacteraceae bacterium | reverse complement strand
TGCTGCGCTGCCCTTACGATGCCTACAAGCGTTTTCACCATTCGCCCGCCTGCGGCTTCTTTGTGCCGCGTGCCGTGCCGCTTGAGAAACCAACAGTTAAACAGTAATCACCTAAAAAATATAAAGTTATGAACGCAAAAGCCTTTTTTGAACTTGTGGCCGCAATGCGGTTCCAACAAAAAACCTACTTCAAAACCAAAAGTGCTGACGCCCTGCAAAAATCGAAGGAACTTGAAAAGCGGCTCGACACCGAAATTGACCGCGTTAACGCCGTGCTGGCCGAACGCGCCAAACACCAAACACCCAACACCTAACACCTTACTACTATGGATAATTTAATGAAAGCACTAATGCGCTGCCGCAACACCGACAACGAGTTTCGGCCCGAAATAGCCAATCCGCACTATTTTAAGATGCCAAACGGCCAACTTGTGCTATATGCCACCGACGGCCACATTTTGCTAATAATCAAAGACACGGCAGGGCTATTGGATAAATACGACTTCGAACCTTCGCTAACGCCCAATTTTGCCGCCGTAATTCCAACGGCACCCTGCAATAGTCAGTTAAGCGCGGCGACACTTAACGCCGCCTGGCTTAAAGTTGGCCGCGCCTGTTGGGACGTGGAAACAACCGCTATCGACATTGAGGGCGTTTTGCTTCAGGCAAAAGCCGCCGACCGCCTGTTGTCGGTCCTTTACGACCTGGAACTTGAAAGCGTGCCAATGGCCGTGAACACCACACCGCCAACCACTTTGAAACTCGAAACAGAGCAATATATAATCGTACAGGCGGGAATGATAAACGACCCCGACTTTGTTAAACACGTAATTCTATATTGATATGCAACCACTTATTCGAACCGAAGCCCAAAGGCAGGCCGAAGCGCAAGCCTTTGAACAAATGCAAGCCGATGCAACGCGCCGCTTCGAACTTGGCGACCCGCGCATTATGGTTGAACGCCTGAAGGAAGGCTATATAAGCCTGTGCAACACCGCCAAAACCGCCGCCGACTACGGCTACATTGAGCCGAAGTTTGCCGCCACCTTCAACAACCTTGTGGCCGAATGCTTTTACAGAATGAAACAACGGCTCGAATCGCAACCAGGCTATAAACTTCAAAACTCAAAACAATGAAAGCAAAACACTATTGCCTAATGCCTATTGCCTTGTGCCTTATAGCCTTGTGCGTGGCCACCGCCTGCCGCCCGATGCGCGTTTACCGCGTAACCTTTAGCGACGGCACCTACGATTATTACGAACTCAACTACCGACCCGCCAACGGCGCAACCAGTATCGAATACCAGGGCGAAACCATTTTAGGCGTCGAAAAAATTGAGCCACTGAAAAATTAACCTATAAGTTAACTAATGCCTAATGCCTAATGCCTAATGCCTAAACACCAACACCCAACACCCAACACCTTAACAACTTATAACTTATAACTTATAACTTTTCAACTATGGACATTGTATATTTATGGAATCACTACAAAGACGGCACCGAACTGCGTTACAGCCTGCGTGCCCTTGAAAAGAACGGCCAGAACGTTAGCCGCGTTTGGCTGTTAGGCCGCAAAGCCGACTGGATGAGCGACGAAATAACCGAAATCGGCTCCGACAGCAATAAGAACCTGCACAAGGAAAACGACATTACAGCCGCCATTTTCCGCGCTGCCGAAGTGCCCGAACTGGGCAACCGTTTTCTAATCTGCGCCGACGACTATTATTACATACGGCCAACCGACTTCGACCGCTACCCGATTTACCTAAAGAACCGCGAACTGCCCGAAGCCGTAACCAATAACCCGAAGTTAGGCGGCAACCTTTACCAGATAGCCGCCGTTAACACACGCGCTATGTTAATGGCCGCTGGGCTGCCTTACGCCAACTATTCAGAGCACGCCTGTTTTCCTGCCGACAAAAAGTTGATGCACGAATTTGCGCACCTTTTCAAAGCCGCCTTTTTGCTTGAGCGTGGCATTCTGTTCGATTCGGCAATGGCCAATATCATTGTCGATAAGACTGGCGAAACGCCCGTGCCGCGCAAAGACAATAAGATTCTCACCGCCGCCAACTACAACGACCTTCTGCGCCAGATAGGCGACACCGAATGTTTTAGCACAGAGGAAAAGTTTTGGCAGTTAGGCGGCCGCGAAATACTGACGAGCCTTTTTCCGAACAAATCAATATTTGAAAAATGAAAGACTGGAAACACCTTGAGGCGCGGCAACGCTACGTTGAAAGCGTTATAACCAAATTGAGTGCCGAAGGGCAAACGGTTTTTACTTTGTCGGACGTCGAGCGCATTTTGCACGACGCTTTCAAAGTGGAAGCCGCCGACGACCTGAAAGCCCCTTTTTGCGTTCTGTATAAAGACAGCCAGATTGAAGGCCCAATGCCGTATGCCGATGCGCTGCAACGCGCCAGCCAAATATCTGACGCCAAACAATGCGACGTTTCGATTCTGCAAGGCTACGAAACAATCTACTATATCGACTACTAATGCCTAATGCCTGGTTCCAACACCCAACACCTAACACCCGACACCAAAAGGCAACGAAATAGGGCGATGTGAAAAGCCGACCTGCCCTAAAGTGGTTGGCAAAGGTTCTTTATAATGCAGTTGCGGCGTTACCAACTCAAATAAGAAAGCCGCCGCAACGAGTTTTTTTAGGTGATGCCCCGCCGACAATCCGACGGGGCGTTTTTTGTTTCCGACCTGTGCGAAAAATCCGCACACCTTGCGCCAAAAAGTGAACACGCCACAAAATCAACCATTTAACCAAAAAACCGCAAAAACACCGCCAGCCAACTAATGCCTAATGCCTATTGCCCGATGCCTGCCAACTAATGCCTAATGCCTAATGCCTAATGCCTGAATCCAACCCCAAAACACCCACCGCCACCAACCAACACCAAACACCCAACACCCAACACCAACAAAATCAGCCTTTTAGCCGCCACACCGTTTTTTTACATATAAATTACACGCGAGACCGAATTAGGCGCACACAAGTATCACAACTGCACACATTTTTATATTTTGCTCATTTGCAACACATTAACCGCATACACCACACCCCAAAAACAGCCGCACACATTGCACACACATTGCACAAATTTTCTGCCGCGCCTGAATCGGCCATATTTTTGCACACAAAACGGCGTTTTGCACACGCTTTTTTGCTTTTTTTTCTTTTTCTCAATAACTTAAAAATATAGGGTATAATAAAGAAAATCAATAGATTAATTCGTGTGCAATAGTTTGGTGTGTGCACGTGTGCAGTTGTGGACGCCCAAATATGTATCCTCAATATTTTTTCAACAATATTTTTTTTCAATCAGGAACAGCGAAACAACCCTTGCTTTTTTTTCAAAAAATAGCCCACTTTACGAAAAAGGTTGTAATTTTGAACAAACGCGAAATCACGCTAAACACCTATATATATGTGGACGTTTTATATTGATGTGCAGCCGTATCTGGCGCAATGGGCAACAAAACACTTCGGCAGCCCCGTGGAATTTCCACGCGAAAGCCCCGAATCGAAACTCATTAAACGTTGGGTTGAGCACCAACCCAAAGACGCACCGCCGCAACTGTCGGGCAATCTGCAAATAAAAATACCGATAACAAAGGAAAAGGACCCGCGGGCTGGGTATTTTTATATGCCCCCGCGTGCGTTATGTTTGGTACGCGAAAGCCTTGAGACGCTGTTTGTGCAGAACCTTTGGGCCGAACTTGGCGACGCGCAGCGTTACAACTGCGAGTTAACAACGTTGATATATGCCTGGCTCGAAAAGCACGGCATAGATGACCACTACTGGGAATGTATCAGACAGAAGTATTATCGCCTTCGCAAACTTTACGCCGAAAAAGGTGTTAAACTTGCTGAAAATTAACGAATTAAAACCGATTTTTAAACATTTGCGAAATGGCACTTTTCGGAATAAAACGCATACAGTACTGCAAGGCCACACAGTTAGCCTTTAGCGGCCAAAACAACCCCTTTTTGGGCATTGCCAGCGAACCAACAAACACCTT
>JAZQSG010000241.1:0-2537 GCA_045630025.1 Acutalibacteraceae bacterium | reverse complement strand
ACCATGTTGGGCATTAATCCCGTCGTACACCTTGTTCCCCCCAAGAGCATTGTGCGCAGCGAGGGCAAGGCAGTCAGAATCATCGACAAGCGTAAGCTGATTGATTAATATAGGAGCTGATATTATGTCTTTAAAACAACTTACTGTATTTGTAAAAAATGAGCAGGGCGCATTGGTTGCAATCACCGAATTGTTAGCAGAAAAAGGCGTAAACATCCGCGCACTCTCCATTGCCGACACTGAAGAATTCGGCATTCTTCGCCTGATTGTAAGCGACAACGAGGCCGCTTGCGCTGCACTTAATGAAATGGGCTATCTTATTAAAAACACCGACGTTGTTGGTGTTAAGATTGGCGATGCTCCCGGCAAGCTTTCCACTGCACTTAAGGTGCTCGACGATGCACAAATCAATATGGAGTACCTTTATGCATTTATGTCACGTACCGAAAAGCACGCTTACGTTGTGTTAAGAGTTGCAGACAATAACGCCGCTGAAAAAGCTCTTGAGGATGCAGGATTCCACATCATCACAGACGCTGACGTTTGCAAATTATAATTAAAAAAAGGCACAGTTGACACTGTGCTTTTTTTCATATAAAATGTAAATATTCATTATAAATGAATGTTTTCTTAATATTCAGTTGACAAAAGTGCCATTTATTGTGAAAATTAAATTAAACGGAGGTAATTTTTATGCTTAAAGTTACGTGGATAGGTCAAGCAGGTTTATACATTGAAGCTGACGACCTTAAAGTTTTGATTGACCCCTATCTTTCCGACAGTTGCAAAAAGTTGAACCCTATGAGTTATCGTCGTTATGGTGTTGATGACTGGGTTTTTGATATAGAACCCGACGTAATGATTTTTACCCATAATCACCTTGACCATTATGACCCCGAAACTGTTGAAAAATTCATTTACAGCGAAAAGCCAATGACTGTACTTGCACCAAAATCAGTTTGGGATGAGGTAAAGCAATACAAAGGCAACCACAACTACGTTTTATTTAATCGCCACACAGAGTGGACTATTGGAAACATCAGATTCACCGCAGTTAAAGCAGAGCATTCTGATATTTCTCCCATTGGCGTAATTATTGACGACGGCGATAAAAAGCTATACGCTACAGGTGATACATTATATAATCCCGATATTTTTGATGATATACCTGACGATATATTTGCCCTGTTCTTGCCTGTTAACGGCAAAGGCAACAATATGAACATGACCGACGCTGCACGCTTTGCAAAAAAAATCGGTGCAATATACACAGTTCCCTTGCACATAGGATTGTTTGACAATTTAAGTGCAAACGATTTTGAATGTGAAAATAAAATAATACCCATACCATACAAAGAAATCGACTTTAAAGGAGTATAAAATGAAAGTTACAGACATCAAATGCTTTACTGTTGACTGTTTTCGTACAAACTGGGTCTTTGTAAAGGTTTACACCGATGAAGGTGTTACCGGTGTTGGCGAAGCAACCCTTGAGTATAAAGAAAAAGCTTTGCTTGGCGCAGTTGAGCACATTAAAGAATATCTTATAGGCAAAAATCCTCTTGATATAGAAAAGCACTTTCACGATATTTATCGCGATGCATACTGGCGCGGTGGCGCTGTGCTTATGTCTGCATTGTCTGCCGTTGAAATGGCTCTTTGGGATATTTTAGGCAAATTCTTAAACGTTCCCGTATACCAGCTCTTGGGCGGCAAGGTCAACGATAAGGTTAGAATCTACGTTAACGGTTGGTTTGCCGGTGCCAAAACCCCTGCTGAATTTGCCGAAAAAGCCAAAACCGCCGTTCAGCGCGGTGTTACCGCCATGAAATGGGATCCGTTTGGAAAATCATACCTTGAAATTTCAAACAAAGATTTAAACACTGCCCTAGAATGCGTTGGCGCTGTTCGTGATGCTGTTGGAAATGACGTTGATCTTTTGATTGAAGGCCACGGCCGTTTTAACGTTCCTACCGGCATTAAAATTGCACAAGAGCTTGAGCAGTTCAAACCTATGTTTTTTGAAGAACCCACTCCCCCGGACAATCTTGAAGCTCTTAAAGCAGTTCGTGATAAGTCACCCGTTGCAATTTCCGCAGGTGAAAGACTTTACACCCTTAAGTCATATAAAGATATGTTTGAAATGCGTGCAGCCGATTTCATTCAACCCGACATTTCGCACGCCGGCGGTATTATGGAGCTTAAAAAGATTGCAGCCGTTGCAGAGGCGTATTACATTCCCTTTGCACCGCCCAACCCCTCCGGCCCCGTTGCCAACGCAGCCACCTTGCAGCTCGCTGCTTGCTGCCCTAATTTTAGCATTCTTGAAATTATGTATAGCGACGTTGAATGGCGCAAAGACGTTACCAACGAACAGCTTGAGTATGCCGACGGATATATTAAAATTCCCGAAAAGCCGGGTCTTGGTATTGAAATCAATGAAGAAGAATGCTTAAAACACCCTTATCAAACTCACACCTTAAGACATTATACCGGTGCATTGACCGATATTAGACCTGCTAAAACAGAATTCTATT
>JAZQSG010000240.1:0-1761 GCA_045630025.1 Acutalibacteraceae bacterium | reverse complement strand
GATGCTGTTGAAAAGGGACTGAAATAAATGGTTACAAGTGAAATTAAAATTATCAACGGACGTCCGAGGCTTTTTATTGACGGAAAGCCCGAGATTCCTTGCGCTTATATGACCTATTTTGAAGAACGTGCACGCTACAAGGATTTTGCCGACATAGGTTATAATCTGTATTCACTTTGCGCATCCTTTTCGGGACTTCCGCTTAATAATTCCACAGGCTTTGCACCTCATTACGGCATATTTGACGTTAAAGGCAAGCCTGATTATTCAAAATTTGAAGGCTTTGTCAAGGATATTGTCGACAGTTGCCCCAACGCCAAAATCTTTTTGAGGGTTTGGGTTTCTATGCCTCTTTGGTGGATCGAAGAACACCCTGACGAGGTTTGCCAAAGTGCAGGTGTGCTTAAACGTGAGGCTTTGTTTTCAAAATCCTTGCGTGAAACAGGAACCGAGCTTTTAACACAGTTTATCAAGCACATAAGGGAGTCTGACTACTGCGATAATATCATCGGTTATCAGATTGCAGGCGGAAGCACCGAGGAATGGTTCCATGCCGACGCCAATGGAAGTCAATCGGTTTGCGCCAAAGAACGCTTTAACGCTTATTTGCAAAAGTATTATCCCGAAGAATACGCAAACGAGGTCGAGATTCCCGATCCATCCACCTACAAGGTTGAAGGCTATATCACCGACAAGACCGCAAGACATTATCTTGAGTTTGTAAACTATGCTACTGCCGATACGGTGCTGCATTTGGCCAAGGTTGCCAAAAAATTGGTTGACCACAGTCAGATTGTCGGTGCGTTTTATGGCTATGTGCCCGAGATTGCCAACCCTTTAAGAGGCACAATGGGGCTCAAAAAGCTGCTTGAATCACCCGATATTGATTTTATTTGCTCGCCTAACTCGTACTACCGCAGTCGTGCATTGGGTCAGGATTGGGCTGAGCATTCGATGGGTGAAAGCATAAAACAACGCGGCAAACTGTACTTTTTGGAAAACGACATAAGAACCTTCCTTTCAGATTACCCCAACAATTGCCGCCCGGGTTGTGACCCACACAACCGTTACAACACCAAGGTTTGGCTTGGTCCCCCGACCATTGAAGGCTCTATTTGGGGCATGAGGAAAGCATTTGCACGTCACTACACCCACGGAAACGGACTTTGGTGGTTTGATATGTGGGGCGGCTGGTATGCTCATCCCGACCTTTTGGGTGAGGCGAAGCGTTGCCGTGAGTTGTTGAGCGAACTGCACCTGACCGATATGGAGCTTACACGCTCACAGGTTGCCGTTTTGTATGACGAAAAATTCCCGTTCAGGGTTGGTTTGAAGGATAAAAATGCAGGTGTTCAGGAATATATCCACAACATCTTCGGCAATACAGGTATGACCTCGGATGCCTTGCTTTCAGAGGACTATGAACTGTCAAATCACTACGAAGCTGTGCTGATACCCTTTCCTGAAATGTTTGACACCGAAGAAATTATTAAGATAAAGCAGTATTTAACCCAAAATAAAATTCCGTTTGTGCAGTTGTCTGAAGAACATTACAACATAACCCCTGCCGAATTACGCAAGCTTCTAACCGACGTTGGTGTGCATTGCTACTGCGATTCGGGCGACGTTATCTACCACGGCAACGGTATTTTGTGCATACATTCAGATAAGCCGGGCAAAAAGACAATAACCCTGCCCAAAGTGTGTGAGATAACTCCATTAAACAGCGATACGCCAACCTTTACTTCGGATAAGATTGAA
>JAZQSG010000239.1:0-22225 GCA_045630025.1 Acutalibacteraceae bacterium | reverse complement strand
TTTTCTTGTGTTTGATTGTTAGTTAATAATCCTTGAGCCCTTAAAATTAGTAGATGTAGCACAATACCCCGCCTCCTACGTTCTCCTTGCGAGCCTTAGCGTCTGTCATAATACCCTTAGAAGTTGAAAGGATAGCGATGCCCAAGCCCTTCATAACTTTAGGCATATCCTCTACGTTAGTGTAAATTCTAAGGCCGGGCTTAGAAACCCTGCGCAAGCCGGTGATGACCTGCGACTTGTTGGGGCCGTACTTCAATTCCATGTGAATTACGCCCTGGTTGCCGTTATCAACAACGGTGAAACCTTTAACATAACCCTCGTCAACAAGAATCTGGGCGATAGCCTTCTTCAGGTTGGAAGCGGGGATGTCTACTGATTCGTGCTTTGCTGAATTCGCATTGCGGATTCGGGTAAGCATATCAGCGATTGTATCAGAGATCTGCATATCCGTTTACCTCCTTACCAACTGGCTTTTTTTACGCCCGGAATCTCGCCTTTGTAAGCGAGCTCCCTAAAGCAAATTCTGCACACGCCGTATTTGCGAAGATAGGCATGAGGCCTACCGCAGATTTTGCATCTGTTATAAGCGCGGGTTGAGAACTTAGCATCTCTTGCCTGCTTAATTTTCATTGATGTTTTAGCCACGACAGTACCTCCTTACTTACTTAGCAAAGGGAGCGCCCATAAGAGTGAGCAGCTCACGTGCTTCTTCATCGGTGTTAGCTGTGGTAACGAAGCAAATGTCCATACCACGAACCTTATCGATCTTATCGTACTCGATTTCGGGGAAAATCAACTGCTCTTTAATGCCCAAGCAGTAGTTGCCGCGACCGTCGAATGAGTTGGGGTTGATACCCTTAAAGTCGCGTACGCGGGGCAATGCAGCTGAGAAGAAACGATCTACAAACTCGTACATACGCTCGCCGCGAAGGGTTACCTTAACGCCGATGGGCATGCCTTGACGGAGTTTGAAGTTAGCAACAGACTTCTTTGCGCGGCAAACGACAGCTTTTTGGCCGGTGATGAGGCCGAGGTCGTTCATTGCAGCATCGATAATCTTGCTGTTGTCGCGGGCATCGCCGCAACCGATGTTAATAATGACCTTATCAAGCTTAGGAATCTGCATGACGCTCTTGTAGTTGAATTTCTTCATAAGAGCAGGCGCAACTTCAGACTTGTAGGTCTCTTTTAATCTTGCCATGTCATGTATCCTCCTTAGTCAATAACTTTTTTGCACTTCTTGCAGATGCGAACCTTTTTGCCATCTTCAACGGTGTAACCAACTCTGGTCTGCTTACCGCACTTGGGGCAAACAAGGGCAACCTTGCAAGCGTAGATAGCGCTTTCGGCCTTTACAATGCCGGAGGGATCGCCGGCCTTGCGGGGCTTAACGTGCTTAGAGACGATGTTGCGTCCCTCAACGATAACCTTGCCTTCTTCGGGGCTAACCTGAAGAACCTTGCCGGTTTGACCACGGTCGGTCTTCTTGTCGCCGGTGAGAATAACAACGGTATCGCCGGTTTTAATCTTTAATTTACTCATTGTGACTTCCTCCCTTACAGCACTTCGGGTGCAAGAGAAAGGATTTTGGTGTATTCCTTCTCACGCAACTCACGGGCCACAGGTCCGAAAATACGGGTGCCCCTGGGGTTTTTGTCATCTCTGATAATAACGGCAGCATTTTCGTCAAAACGGATATAAGTGCCGTCATCACGGCGAACGCCTTTAGCTGAACGAACGATTACAGCTTTTACTACGTCGCCTTTTTTAACGGTGCCGCCGGGTGCAGCCTTCTTAACGGAGGCTACAACGACGTCGCCGATATTAGCGTACCTCCTGCCGGAACCGCCGAGAACGCGAATGCACATAAGTTCCTTCGCGCCGGTGTTGTCGGCAACCTTGAGGTAAGACTGCTGTTGTATCACAGTTACTCCTCCATTCTTAAGGCGAGGTTAATTACTTCGCCTTTGTAATAATTTCGACAACACGCCATCTCTTGTCCTTGGACAGCGGTCTGGTTTCCATAATAAGAACGCGGTCACCTACGTTGCAGGCGTTCTGCTCATCATGAGCCTTGAACTTAACCGTTTTCTTTACGATCTTGTTGTAAAGAGGGTGCTTTACGTTATCCTCAATAGCGACGACAACGGTTTTATCCATCTTGTTGCTGACAACTCTGCCAGTCCTGGTTTTTCTCAGGTTTCTTTCCATGATGTGTACCCTCCTTTACTTACGACTCAGCGCCGTCGGACTCTTTAAGCACGGTAAGAATTCGTGCAATGTCCTTTTTAACGGCCTTGATACGCATGGGATTTTCAAGCTGATTGATGGCGCTCTGGAAACGAAGGTTAAAGAGCTCTTTCTTAAGATCTACCAGCTTGGTATTCAGTTCCTCAGTGGACATCTCTCTGAAATCCTTAGCCTTCATTATTCCTCACCACTTTCCTGCTTAGTAATAAATTTGCACTTGATGGGGAGCTTGTTAGCAGCAAGACGCATAGCTTCTTGTGCAACCTCAGGTGCTACGCCCTTAATTTCGAACATAACACGGCCGGGCTTAACAACTGCTACCCAGTACTCGGGAGAACCTTTACCTGAACCCATTCGAGTTTCAGCGGGCTTCTCAGTAATCGGCTTATCGGGGAAGATCTTGATCCAAACCTGACCGCCACGCTTGATATAACGAGTCATAGCAATACGGGCTGCCTCAATCTGGTTGGAAGTGATCCATGCGGGCTCCAATGCCTGGAGACCGTAATCACCGTAAGTAACGGTGTTACCGCGGGTGGCCTTACCGGTAAGGCGGCCTCTCTGAACGCGGCGATATTTAACGCGCTTAGGTAACAGCATTACTTTGCGCCTCCTTCCCTATTGCGACGGGGTCTGCGAGTGTCGCGAAGAACCTCACCTGCATAGAGCCAAACCTTTACGCCGATACGACCGTAGGTAGTGTGTGCCTCGGCAAAGCCGTAGTCGATATCTGCACGGAGGGTCTGCAGCGGAATGGTGCCTTCGTGATAGTGCTCGCTGCGAGCGATTTCAGCGCCGCCAAGACGACCTGAAACCTGAGTTTTAATACCTCTTGCGCCGGCATGCATGGCATTACCCATAACCTTTTTCATTGCACGGCGGAAAGAAATTCTCTTTTCGAGCTGCTGAGCAATGTTCTCAGCAACAAGTTGTGCGTTTACATCGGGGTTCTTAACCTCAACGATGTTGATGTTGACGGTTTTGCCGCCAAGAAACTTTTCGCACTCTGCCTTAAGCTTTTCGATCTCGGAGCCGTTACGGCCGATAACGATGCCGGGCTTTGCACAGTGGATGTGCAGTCTAACCTTTGCATCTTTACCGAAAACGCGCTCAATCTCAATCTTAGCGATACCGGCATCATAAAGCTTCTTTTTAAGGTAAGTTCTGATCTTATGGTCCTCAACGAGAACGTCGCCGAAGGACTCATCACCGACATACCAACGGGAATCCCAATTCTTTATAACACCGACACGGAGTCCGTGGGGATTAACCTTCTGTCCCATGTAATTACCTCCTTCTTACTCAGCTTCCCTGACGGTCAGGGTTACGTGAGAAGTTCTCTTGTAGATGTGATATGCGCGACCATGTGCACGGGGACGGATTCTCTTAAGAATCGGGCCGGGGCCAATGGTGATTTCGGACACAATAAGCTTAGACACATCCATCTGATGATTGTTCTCTGCATTAGCCATTGCTGATTTAAGCAATTTTTCAAGATACTCACAAGCAGCCTTGGGAGTATGCTTAAGAATAGCCATGGCTTTATCCGCGGGCTTGTTGCGAATGATATCGGCAACGATTTGAACCTTGCGGGGTGAAATTCGGGCAAATTTAAGAGTTGCCTTTGCTTCCATGTTCATTCTCTCCTTTCGGCTGTTTACTTCTTGGTTGTTTTAGAACCGGCATGACCCTTAAAGGTTCTTGTCGGTGCAAATTCGCCTAACTTATGACCAACCATATCCTCGGTTACATATACCGGCACGTGCTTGCGACCGTCATGAACGGCGAAGGTGTGACCGACAAATTCCGGGAAAATAGTGGATGAGCGGCTCCAGGTTTTAAGAACGCGCTTTTCGCCAGCAGCATTCATTTCTTCTACTCTTTTCATCAATACGGGCTGTACGAAATAGCCTTTTTTAACGCTTCTTCCCATTACTTACGCTCCTCCCCACTTATTTAGAATTGCGGCGCTTCACGATAAGCTTATCGGAAGCCTTGTGCTTCTTGCGGGTCTTGTATCCCAAGGTGGGTTTACCCCAGGGGGTAACAGGACCGCTGCGGCCGATGGGTGACTTACCTTCACCACCACCGTGGGGGTGATCGCAGGGGTTCATAACAGAACCGCGAACGGTAGGTCTCCAGCCCATATGACGCTTACGTCCGGCCTTACCATAGTTTACGTTCTCGTGCTCGGGGTTGCTGACCTGGCCGATGGAAGCCATGCAGCTGATCGGAACCTGACGCATCTCACCAGAGGGGAGACGGAGCAGAGCCATACCACTCTCTTTACCCATAAGCTGAGCCATGTTACCGGCTGAACGGGCAAGCTGTGCGCCCTTGCCGGGATAAAGCTCTACGTTGTGAATAAAGGTACCGGTAGGAATATTTTCAAGCGGAAGGGCGTTGCCCGGCTTGATATCAGCATTTTTGCTGTTGATGACGGTGTCGCCAACCTTAAGGCCAACGGGAGCAGTGATGTAGCTCTTAACACCATCTTCATAAACGATGAGCGCGATGAATGCGCTGCGATTAGGATCGTACTCGATAGTAGCAACAGTTGCGGGAATATCGAACTTGTTGCGCTTAAAATCGATTAAACGGTACTTCTGACGGTTGCCGCCGCCGCGATGTCTGACAGTGATGCGACCGTAGCTGTTACGACCTGCATTCTTTTTGCCAGCTGCGAGCAAGCTCTTTTCGGGAGCAACCTTAGAAAGACCGGAGTAATCCATAGTGGTCATATTACGACGACCGTTTGTAGTAGGCTTATAATGTTTGACAGCCATTTGTTTCACTCCTTATTTTAGCTTAGCGGGAAAATTCCCATACATCGCCTGATATTACATCATACCTTCAAAGAACTCGATGGGCTTAGACTCTTCTGAAAGAGTTACAATTGCCTTTTTCCAGGATGAGGTGTAACCCTCGTAACGGCCGTAACGACGGCTCTTGCCGCGTACGTTAACGGTGTTAACGCCGGTAACCTTTACTGAATAGATCTCTTCGATTGCACGAGCAATATCGATCTTGGTTGCATCCTTTGCCACCTTAAAGGTGTACTTCTTCATAGCGGCGCCGCTCATTGACTTTTCGGTGATGACCGGCTTAATAATAATCTCTTGTGCGAGCTTCATTATGCGTACACCTCCTCGATCTTAGCGACAGCATCCTTAACAACGATAACGGTATCGGCATTGAGGATGTCGTAGGTATTGATGGTGTTAACCTGTGCGGTCTTAACACCCTTGATGTTAGATGCGCTGCGAATTGCCTTGCTATCATTCTCTGCGAGGATGATCAAGCTCTTCTTAGCTGCGCCAATGGCGCCGAGGCACTCAACAACAGTCTTGGTCTTGTACTCGTCGCACTTGAGTGCATCGAGAACGATAAGAGCGCTGTTGGCAACCTTATCGGAAAGGGCTGACTGGATGGCCAATCTGCGCTCTTTCTTGTTGAGGGTGAAGCCATATTCGCGGGGCTTCGGTCCAAGAGCTACGCCGCCGTGATACCACTGGGGTGCACGGGTTGAGCCCTGGCGGGCATGACCGGTTCCCTTCTGACGCCACGGCTTTTTGCCGCCGCCGGAAACCTCGGAACGAGTGAGGGTGGACTGGGTGCCCTGACGCTGATTTGCAAGATATGCAACAACAGCCATATGCATTACGGTGGTGTTGGGCTCAATACCGAAAACAGCATCGCTGAGCTCGATATCAGAAACCTTCTTACCGGCCATATCTAAAACACTTAAAGTAGGCATTCTGTACTCCCCTTTCCTTAAGCTTTCACGCTGTCGGTGATGTAAACATAGCCGCCCTTGGGGCCGGGGATGGCACCCTTGATAGCGATGATGTTCTTTTCAGCATCAACCATAACAACAGCGAGATTCTGAACTGTGGATCTAACAGCGCCCATATGACCTGCCATCTTACGTCCCTTAAATACACGTGAGGGAGATGAGCAAGCGCCCAAAGAGCCGCCGTGACGGGCAACAGGGCCGGTACCGTGACTCATCTTGAGTCTGGAGAAACCGTGACGCTTGATAACGCCTGCGTAACCCTTACCTTTGCTGGTGCCGGTTACGTCAACTGCTTCACCTTCTGCAAAAGCGTCTGCCTTAATAACAGAACCGATTTCAACAGATGCACAGTCATCAAGACGGAACTCCTTAAGAACGCGCTTTGCAGCAACATTGTTCTTGTCGAAGTGGCCCTTCATAGGTTTGTTAACCTTGCTGACTTTGATGTCGCCGTAGCCAAGCTGTACTGCTTCGTAACCGTCAACCTCGTTGGTCTTCTTAAAGGTAACGATGCAGGGGCCGGCCTCAACGACGGTTACCGGAACGACTTTGCCGTTCTGGTCAAAAAGCTGGGTCATACCAAGCTTTTTGCCGATGATTCCTTTTTTCATTTCTGGATATCCTCCTTTTGGTTATTGGTTGGCGTTTGCCAACATGACCACACCGCGTTTACATTAGATACGCGTGCGTATTAGCACTTGATCTCAAATTCAACGCCGGCGGGGAGCTCAAGACCCGACAGAGCTTCAACAGTTTTGTTGGAAGGTCTGAGGATGTCGATAAGCCTTTTGTGGGTTCTCATTTCAAACTGCTCGCGGCTGTCCTTATACTTGTGAACTGCGCGCAAAATGGTAACGATCTCACGGTCGGTAGGGAGCGGTACAGGTCCTGATACGCGAGCGCCGGTGCGCTTTGCAGTCTCAACGATCTTTTCTGCTGCCTGATCAACCAATGCGTGATCGTAGCCCTTCAGTCTGATTCTGATCTTGTCCTTTGCCATTTGAAGTTCGCCTCCTTAAAGATTTGGCGGGCTTCGATTAAAACTTTACACCGTGCCGGGCGTTTCGCCCGTTCACATTATAAAACCGGATTTGTTCCTAAGTCTGTCAAGTACCTCTGGTCAACCATAGCTTTTGACACACAAATCCGGGATGGCACAATTTTAGCGCCCATTGTAAGGTTTTGATCGCCCGGTTTTTAAATCGGACATACTCCGCGGAAATTTCCTGACTCGAGGTCAGCCACCTCCCGCATCAACGCATATCTGCACAAGCGTGCCCTATTATCCTATCACAAAGGGCTATGCTTGTCAACAAAAAAGTTTAAGGAATTATGTTTACTTGTATAAAATCAGCGTTTTTTCCTTTTTATGTAGAACTTATCAAGTATGTTTTGTATGTTTTGCACAAATTATCTGTTGTTTCGCTCCAGCTTTAACGGGTTTTATTTTCTGTTTTGGATATTTATATTCTTGCGCACAAAAAGAAAAGCGAGACGTTCGGAAAATTCCGAAAAACGCCTCGCATTTTGCCTATATATAATATGTAGGAACTTAGTATGCCTTGCCCCAATAGGTGAGGTGCTTTGCAGGTTTACCGCAGCAGACACAACGGTCAGAGATGGGAGCGTTGTTGTCGAAGGGCATACAACGGCTGCTTACGCCTGCCTGCTCTTTAAGCTGTTCTTCACACTCAAGCTCACCGCACCACATAGCACGGATAAGACCCGGCTTGTTGTTGGCGGTTTCTATCATCTCATCCATATCGGTGACATCGTAGGTCATACTCTCACGGCGGGCAAGGGCCTTATTGTAAAGACCCTCCTGCACTGCCTTAAGCAGTTCGGGGATGCGCTGCTCAAGCTCGTCAAGAGAAACGGTAATCTTTTCGTAATTATCACGACGGGCAATAACGCACTTGTTTTCGGCCATATCCTTGGGGCCGATTTCAACGCGAAGAGGAATACCGCGCATTTCGCACTGAGCAAACTTCCAGCCGGCAGAGTTGTCGCTGTCGTCAAGATGAACGCGGCAAACTGATGCAAGACGCTGCTTAAGCTCGTTGGCCTTTTCAAGCACGCCCTCTTTATGAGTGGCGATGGGGATTATCTCTACCTGGATGGGAGCAACGGCAGGAGGAAGAACCAGGCCGTTATCATCTCCGTGGGTCATAATGATAGCACCGATTATACGGGTAGACATACCCCAAGAGGTTTGATGGGGATATTCAAGCTTATTGTCGCGGCCTGCAAACTGAATACCGAAGGCGCGAGAGAAGCCGTCGCCGAAATAGTGTGAGGTGCCGCTTTGAAGCGCCTTACCGTCGTGCATCATTGCTTCGATGGTGTAGGTTGCCTCTGCACCTGCAAACTTTTCTTTGTCGGTCTTTTTGCCCTTGTTTACGGGAATAGCCAACTCTTTCTCACAGAAATCGGCGTAAACATCCAACATCTGACGGGTTTCAACCATTGCCTCTTCAGCGGTTTCGTGCATGGTGTGACCCTCTTGCCAGAAGAATTCCATTGTGCGAAGGAAGGGACGGGTGGTCTTTTCCCATCTTACTACCGAGCACCACTGATTATAAAGCTTGGGCAAATCACGGTAGGAATGGATTATATCGGCATAATGCTCGCAAAATACAGTTTCGCTGGTGGGGCGCACGCAAAGACGCTCGGTAAGCTTTTCTTCACCGCCGTGGGTTACCCAGGCAACCTCGGGAGCAAAGCCCTCAACGTGGTCTTTTTCGCGCTGGAGCAAGCTTTCGGGGATAAACATGGGCATCATAACGTTTTCGTGACCCAACGCCTTAAAACGGGCGTCGAGAGAATTACGAATATTCTCCCACAATGCGGTGCCGTAAGGACGAACGATCATACATCCCCTTACACCGCTGTAGGAGGCAAGCTCTGCCTTTTTAACAATATCGGTATACCATTGTGCGAAATCCTCATCCATAGAAGTGATGTCGCGCACCATTTTTTTATCTGCCATATTTTTTCCTTTCTAAAAAACAACCGTGCTGCCTGCGGGAATTTTTACACATTCGTCGTTAACGGTTACCCACACGTCAACACCCGACGGATTATGAACTGCATTTCCGTCTACACCTACGGCAAGACGGCGCACAGCGTTTATGTAATCACATATTTCTATATTGGTTGCATACCACACGTCGTCACGACCGGAGGCATACTTGCAAAAATCTTCAATTATATGCCAATTATCATTACGGTCAAACTCATAGCTGTGACCCCACACGTTCATAATCTGCAAGGGGGCATGATAGGTTGGGTTGACAAAACTGTCAAACAGCTGGTGCAGCTTGGGGTTGCGATGGTGGCAAGTTGGGTGCCAATACATAAAATCATCGGGTGGTGCAAACCACTCGGTTGCATTGGTTGTGCGAGAATATTCCATTCCGCATGCACGCAGCACCCCTATGCAATCGGCATTATGTGAGCCGTAAGGATAGCTCATTCCCCTTACAACGTATCCGCACGCTGCCTCTAAAGCGCGGCGGTCGTTCATAATCTCGGCCGCTACAGAGGTAAAGGGGATGCGTGTTGGGTGAGGATGGGTAGCCATATGGCAAGAAACCTCGTGCCCGGCATAAAGAGACTTGATTTCTTCCACATCTATGTTGTCGCCGCCCCACTTAAGACGCTCGGAATTAAGGTGGAAGGTGGCTTTTACACCGTACCTATTAAATATCTCGACCAAACGTCTGTCGGCAATATTTCCGTCGTCATAACTGAAGGTGAGGGCACATTTGCACCCATTTTTAAAGCGGTCAAATATAATTCGCATATTTTTCACCAACCTAAATATTTACCCTAAACTGACACAAAAACCGCTTTAAGTAAACTTAAAACGGTCAGTGCTGGCAATTATAATAATTACTGATTGTTTTCGATGTATTTAACAAGGTCGCCGACCTTTTTCATATTTACTACGTCCTCATCGGGAATAGCAATATCAAAATCGTCCTCAATAGCCATAAGAAGGTCAACTATATCGATGCTGTCAGCGTTAAAATCCTCTTGAATATCGGTTTCCATAGTGATTTCATCAAGCTCTTTATCGAACTGGGTTGCCAACATTTCTCTTATCTTTTCAAATACCATAAAAAACTCCTCTTTCAAGAAAAAATTGCTTTGCGAGGATAGACAAAACCCGCAAAGTGTGTTATCATATCCCTACATATTTGTAGATGATATAACAACGGTTGCCGCTTTTAACGAACGGCAAAACGCTGTCGCTCGCGGACAGCGCCTAAACAAATAATATGTATTGTTGGCCGTTTTGTCAATAGGTTTTTAAATATTTTATAAAATTACTCACACAAACCGCGTATAAAAAGGAGGGGCAAAATGGAATCTTATGCAGTTATAGGTCACCCCATCGGTCACACCATGTCCCCTTTTATTCATAACCGACTTTTTGCCCTATCGGGCAAGCAGGTAAATTACGCCACCTTTGATATAGACCCTGCCGACCTTGAAAAAAGCTATAACGCTACTCTGTGCCGACTTGACGGATTTAACGTTACCATACCTCACAAGCAGGCGATTATTCCCCTTTTGACCCGATTGGACGACAGCGCGCAAAAATACGGTGCGGTAAACTGTGTAAACGGCAAGGGTGAGGGCTTTAACACCGATGCATACGGCTTTTGCGCCGCCCTTGCGGCAAAGGGCATTGCTATTGAGGGCGACGTGCTGCTGCTTGGCAGCGGCGGTGCTGCAAGAACCATGGCCTTTGAAGCCCTTTCAAATGGTTGCCGCCTAACCGTTGCGGCAAGGGGTCAAAGGGGCGTACTGCTTAAAAATGAGCTTGAGCAAAAGTTTAACCGTTCGGTTTCTTTGCTTTCTTTTGACGATATAAAAGGCCGCTACGACCTTGTTGTAAACGCCACCCCCGTGGGTATGTATCCCAACGCCGACTGCTCTCCCCTTGACCTTACACGGGTCGAGGGCAGCAAGGCCCTTTTTGATGCGATATATAATCCTCGTAAAACTGTGCTTATTACTCAGGCCGAGGGCATGGGTATGAAAATTGCCGAGGGTATGGCTATGCTTGTTATGCAGGCCGTAAGAGCCCACGAAATTTGGTACGGCGGCAAATTCAGCCAAAATGAGCTTGACCGCCTTATAGACGACGCCAACCTGCATATGGAGTCGGTTTTTGGAGGAAAAAGCAATGAATAATATCGTTTTGTGCGGTTTTATGGGTTGCGGTAAATCCAGCGTTGGGCAGGAGCTGTCACAGCTTTTAAGTAAGCCCTTTGCAGACACCGACTGCATTATAGAGCAAGCCGAAGGGATGACCGTTACCGAAATACTTGAAAAGCGGGGCGAAGAGGGCTTCAGAGAAGCCGAACACTCTGCCTGCGCCTGTGCCGCTGAAAAGCGGGATTACATTATCTCAACCGGTGGCGGAGCACTGACCTTTGAAAGAAACGCCGCTTTATTTAAAAACGACACCGTGATTTTTATTGAGGTAGCTTTTGAAGAAATTTGCCGCCGAATCGGCGGTGCAGAGGGTCGCCCTTTATTTAAAGATGAAGTCAACGCCAAAAAGCTGTTTGATTATCGCGCTCCTCTATACCGCAAGGCCGCCCGTTATACCGTTGACGGCAATGGATCGGCAAAGCAGGTGGCAAAAAGCATAGCGGTGCTTTTAAAGGAGCAATTATGAAAAAAATAAACGTACTTAATAAATATGACATTTTGATTGGCGACGGGCTGATTAACAGCTCGGGCAAAACCATTAAGGCGGTTTGCGGCGGTCAAAAATGCTGCGTAGTGTCTGACGATAACGTTGCACCCATATACGCCGAGGGCGTGCTGGATTCGCTGCGCTCGGCGGGCTACGAGGTGTCGCTGTTTGTTTTTAAGCACGGCGAAGAAAACAAACATATGGGCACCGTAATCGAAATGCTGTCTTTTTTTGCACAGCAAGGCCTTACCAGAGGCGATTTTGCCGTTGCTTTGGGCGGCGGCGTGGTTGGTGATATGACGGGATTTGCCGCAGCTATGTTTTTAAGGGGCATTCAGTTTGTTCAGATACCCACGTCGCTTTTAGCGCAAATTGACTCCTCGGTAGGCGGTAAAACGGGTTGCGACCTGCCAAACGGCAAAAATTTGGTAGGCGCTTTTCATCACCCCGCATTGGTGATTATAGACCCCGAGGTGCTTTCTACCCTGCCCGATGAATATATGAAAGACGGTATGGGCGAGCTTATCAAATACGGTGCCATTAAATCTACCGAAATCTTTGAGATTTTAGAGAACGAGCCCTGCTTTGCCCGACTTGACGAGCTGATTGAAAAATGCGTAAAAATAAAGGCCGAAATCGTTGAGCGTGACTTCACCGAATCGGGCGAAAGAGCCCTGCTCAATTTTGGGCACACCATCGGTCACGCCATTGAAAAAATAGAAGAGTTTAAAGGTATTTCTCACGGCAATGCCGTAGCGGTGGGAATGTGTATAATCACCCGTGCCGCCGAAAGAGTAGAGCTTTGCCACGTGGGCAACGCCGAGCGCATTGAAAAGCTGTGCAAAAAATACGGTTTGCCCATAGAATATAACGCCACGGGAGAAGAAATAGCCCTTGCTGCCATGAATGATAAAAAGCGCTGCGGTGAATTTATTAAAATGGTGCTTATTCGCAAAATCGGTGACAGCTATTTGTGCCCCGTTAACCGTCACGAGTTTGGTCGTTTTCTTGAAGGAAGCGTAAAAATTAAGTAAGGAGATTAATATGTCAAAAAGAATTGTTTTCAGCATTATGTGCATCGTTATGGCCTTGGTTTGTGCCGCCTGCAGCGCAAGCCCTGCAAACAACACTTCATCCAACGCCACAACAAACCAGGTATCAAGCAGCGTCTCTTCAACCGAGAGTTCCGACTCTACTTCATCAACCGAAGCCAGCTCATCGGTTAGCAGCGCGGTTTCAAGCGATACCGTTTCTAACGTTGTTAATCTTTCGGGTCACCCCACTCTGGAAACCCCTTGGATAGACGTACCCTTCACAACTCAAGCTCAAATCAAAGCTAAGCTTGGTGGCGGTGAGGGTTGCCAGTGGCCCACCTATATCTCTTTTGACCAAATTGACGGCTCTTTGGCTTTTTTGGGCATAGACGTTGGCGGTATGTACCGTTCTAAAGACGGCGGCCAAACTTGGGAGCCCTGCACCATAGGCATTACTGCCAGCGCGGCCTCTTGCGCCGAGGTTGACCCCACCAACATCAACCGCGTGCTGTGCGTTGGCGTTGACTCGGGCCACCGCGACAGCCACGGACTGTATCTTTCAACCGATGGAGGCGAAACCTGGAAGCACGTTAATCCTCAAAAGGTTCAAGGTCACCGTGATTTTCGCCATCAAATTGCCTACGATAAATCAAGCTATGACAGCAAAAAGGGCTATTGCACTACCGTTTACTACGTTCGTGAAAGCAAGCAGATAGGCAACAACTACCTGCCGCCTGCTCTGTTTAAGTCAACCGACGGTGGCGAAACTTGGAAAGAGATTTGTTCGGATTCGGCCATCGGTAACGGTATGATATACGTTCACCCCACCAAAGGTTGGGTTTATATCGCCAACGAAAAGGGGGCTATCCGCTCTAAAGACGGCGGCAAAACCTTTAACAGTATGCTGAAAAAAACCTGCTACGGCATTTGTGTTGTAAACAGCAAGCCCGACAACGTCTATATTTCTGCTAAAGACGGATTTTACGTTTCTACCAATGGTGGCAACAGCTTTTCCAAAGTCAACACATCGGGTTATCCCACAAGGTACCCTGCCCGTGTTAACGTAAGCCCTGCCAACCCCAACAAAATGGTCTTGCAGGATGATCACCTGTCTGATAACGGCAGCTATTCGAGCAAAAACTATTATTCTCACGACGGCGGAAAAACCTGGAAGCAATGCACCATCGATTCGTCTATGTCTTTCATCCCCTACAACGTTCGTCAAACAGTATTTGCTTGGCACCCCACCAATGAAAATATTTGTATTTCTACCGGTGGTGATATGGCAATGCGCTCTACCAACGGCGGCAAAACCTTTAAATGGTCGGGCAGCGGTTACAGCGGCTCTTGCACCACCGGTATCTATATGAACGTAAACAACAACGATTTGATATTCTGCTCAAACCAAGACTATAACGGCGCCTTCTCCACCGACGGCGGCAAAACCTGGGTATACACCCCTTGTTCGGGTGAAGGTTGGGGCGGCCTTTCGTATGGCGGCTACCCCATCAGTAAGGATACCTGCGCAATTATAACCACGGCCGATAAGAAGGATTATTACATAACCATGATGACCAACGGCGGCACTACGCGCAACAAAACCGATTATAAGGTTACGGGACATAAACGCGGATACGGCCTTATAGGCAACGACAAGGTAGCGTTTTTAGGCGAGTGGCGCACTGCCGACGGCGGCGAAACGTGGTCTAAAATGAGCAACTGCGTGGGCGTTTACACCTGCTCTAACAAGGGCGTGCTTTACGGTGTAAACGACAACAAGGTTGTAACCTCTACCGACAGCGGCAAAACTTGGAAGGCGGTAAAGGCCTTAAGCAGCATAACCGATATGGCCTATGACGAATACAACAAGCGTTTGCTTATTCTTGTAGGTGCAGATATTTATGCATATAACGAAACTACCCAGCAGATGTCTAAAGTTATGACGGTAAGCTACGGCACCTGCAATTCTTTTGACGTTGACCCCAGAAATGGCAACATCTATGCCTCGGTAAGATCTGAGGGCTACGAGTGCAAGCAGGTTGGCGTTGTGCGCTCTATGGACGGCGGCAAAACCTGGGTTAACCTTAGCCGCGCCCCGGGCGACGGAAGCGTTGGCCCTGACGGCGGTAAAAAGCCCGACTATATTGTGTTTAACCGCAAATACAACGAGGTTTGGACCAACTGCGGCTGCCGCGGCGTATGGAAGATAAAGGCAAAGGCATAATTTTCTATAAATCAAATATGGCTGAAACGGAGTTTTTCTCTGCTTCAGCCATATTTTTTTAGTTCTGTATTTACTTACAAATATAAGCCGCATTAACTGTGCAAGATTACTAAACCCGCCGTAAAAAAACTAAAAAAAGATTATTTTTTTAAAAAAACTCTCTTGTGTTAAGTCGACAAATGAGTTAAAATGTTAGAGAATGAGCATCTGTATTAATGCTTGTAAAATCATTATTCAAAAGGAGATTTCCCTATGGCAAAGAAAATTATTTGCATATTGATGGCCCTTGCCGTTTTGTTTGGTTGTGCCGCTTGCGGTGGCGACAGCCAGTCAGACGCTTCATCAAATGCTGCTTCGGGCACCGAATCGGGCACTGTTTCTAACGTAGATGGAACACCCGTACCCACAGGCCCCCACCCCACACTTGAAACACCTTGGGTTGCTGTTCCCTTCACAACTCAAGCTCAAATCAACGCTAAACTTGGTGGCGGTGAAGGCAGCCAGTGGCCTACCTACATCTCTTTCGACCAAATCGACGGCTCTTTGGCCTTTTTAGGCATCGACGTTGGCGGTATGTATCGCTCTAAAGACGGCGGTAAAAACTGGGAGCCCTGCACCATCGGCATCACAGCAAGTGCTGCATCAAGTGCAGAGGTCGACCCCACCAACATCAAGCGTGTTTTGTGTGTAGGTGTTGACTCGGGCGTTAACGATACCCACGGTCTCTATCTGTCAACCGACAGCGGCGACAGCTGGAAGCACGTTCTTCCCCAAAGAGTTCAGGGTCACCGCGACTTCCGTCATCAGATTGCTTACGACAAGTCAAGCTATGACGAAAAGCTGGGCTATTGCACCACCGTTTATTACATTCGTGAATCAAAAAAACATGATAACGAGTACCTTGCTCCCGCTCTCTTCAAGTCTACCGACGGCGGCGAGACCTGGAAATCAGTTAACACCGACAACGCACTTAAGAACGGTATAATCTACGTTCACCCCACCAAGGGTTGGATTTACGTAGCCAACACCGAGGGCGCTATTCGCTCTAAGGACGGCGGTAAAACCTTCTCAAAGATGCTTAGCGAAGAGTGCTACGGTATGAGCGTTGTTAACAGCAAACCCAACAACGTTTACATTTCTGCAAAATCCGGCTTCTTCGTATCAACCAACGGCGGTGACTCTTTCACCAAGGTTAACCAGTCCGGCTACCCCACCAGATACCCTGCACGTGTAAATGTCAGCCCCGCCAACCCCAACAATATGGTTTTGCAGGATGACCACCTTACAGAAAGCGGTTCTTACTCCAGCAAAATTTACTATTCTAACGACGGCGGCAAGACATGGAAAACCAGTAATGTTGACGCCTCCTTGTCCATAATTCCTTACAATATTCGCCAGACCGTTTTTGCATGGCACCCCACCGATGCAAACGTTTGCATCTCTACCGGTGGTGACATGGTTATGCGTTCAACCGACGCCGGTAAAACCTTTACATGGTCAGGCAGTGGCTACAACGGCTCTTGCACCACCGGTATCTATATGAACGTTAACAACTACGACCTCATTTTCTGCTCTAACCAAGACTATAGCGGTGCATTTACTGCCAACGGCGGTAAAACTTGGGTTTACACCCCCTGCAACGGTAACTCTTGGGGCGGCTACACCTATGGCGGTTACCCCATCAGCAAGGATAAGGTTGCCGTTATTGCAACAAACGATAAGAAGAGCTATTACATAACCATGATGACCAATGGCGGTACCACTCGCAACCCAACCGAGTACGAGGTTAAGGGTTACAAGGTTGGTTACGGTCTTGTAGGCAACGACAAGGTTGTATTCCTCGGCGAGTGGCGCAGTGAAGACGGCGGTGAAACCTGGTCTCAAATGACCGGCTGCACAGGCGTTTACACCTGCTCTAACGACGGCGTTTTGTACGGCAGAGACGGTGCTTATCAGGTTGTTAAGTCTACCGACGGTGGTAAGACCTGGCAGAAGCTTCGCATGGTTGAAAGTCTTAGCGACATCAAGTATGACGAGTACAACAAGCGCTTGCTTGTTCTTTCCGGCTCAACCATCAAAACCTATAACGAATCCACCGGCAAGATGGAAATGGTTATGACCAACAGCTTCGGCGGCGGCTCTCACTTTGACGTTGACCCCAGAAACGGTAACGTTTACATTTCAATGCCCTCTTCTGCTCGCTGCAACCAGGTTGGTGTTGTTCGCACCACCGACGGCGGTAAAACCTGGGTTAACCTCAGCCGCGCCCCCGGTGATGGCAGTGTAGGACCCGACGGCGGTAAGAAGCCCGGATACATCATCTTCAACCGTAAGTACAACGAAGTTTGGACCAACTGCGGATGCCGCGGTGTTTGGAAAATAGGCGCTAAAGCTTAATCTATCTTTACAGCTAAAAGGTCGAGATGGGGCAACCCATCTCGACCTAAATCCCATTATAAGCAGTTTTTTACTTGGTGTTTTACACCCACTAAATTTGAATGCAACACAAATTCGTTTTGTTTTATATAGATAATTAATCAGGTGTGTTATGGATATTAAACTCACGTGCGGAATGCTTAAGGGTGAGGTAAAAGTGCCCTCTTCAAAAAGTGCCGCTCACCGCGCCGTAATTGCAGCCGCAATAGCAAAAGGTAAAAGCAGAATAACCAACGTTACCATGTGCGACGATATAATTGCCACCCTTAATGCAGTTTCTGCCTTAGGGGGTAAGGTTGCGCAGGATGCAGAGGGTATTACCATAACGGGTATAGCTGCCCCTGCCCCCTCTGCCGTTATTGATTGCTGTGAGTCGGGCTCTACACTTAGATTTATGATTCCTATTGCTGCGGCCTACGGAACTAACACCCGTTTTATCGGCAAGGGTCGTTTGCCACAGCGCCCTATTGACGATATTATTGACGCGTTAACCCCTGCAGGAATTTCCTTTGCCCGCACCGACAAGGATTATTTGCCCTTAGACGTCATCGGCAAGCTTGAAAACAAAGAGATTTATATAGCAGGCAACGTAAGCTCTCAGTATCTTACCGGTCTTTTGTTTGCTCGCAGCATTGCGGGTGGCAAAATCTTGCTGACAACCAACCTTGAATCTTCGGGTTACGTTGATATGACCTGCCAAATGATAGAAAAATTTGGTGGTAAGGTTGAAATTGAAAACAACCGATACTCTTTGTCTGGCACGCTTTGCCCCACCGATATCTATGTAGAAGGTGATTGGTCGGCAGCCGCATTCTTTTTTGAAGCGGCGGCCTTGGGTGGCTCGGTAAGCTTAATTGGGTTAGACCCCCAATCTGCCCAGGCAGACAAGGCCTGCTTGGATATTTTCGGCAAAATGGGTGTAGGCATACGCTATATCGACGGCGTTTATCATCTGTCCCCTGCCGAGCAGCTTACGGCAACGGATATGGATGCTTCTCAATGCCCCGATTTAGTGCCTGCCGTAGCGGTAGCCATGGCCTTTGCCAAAGGCACGTCAACAATTTATAACGCAGGCCGCCTGCGCATTAAAGAAAGCGACCGACTTGAAGCAGTTGCCAACGGGCTTAAGGCGTTGGGCATTGAAACCAAGCTTGAAAATGACAAAATCACCATTTTTGGCGGTAAAGGTCACGGTGGCACGGTAGACAGCGTAAACGACCACCGCATTGCTATGGCCTTTGCCTGTGCTGCATCGGCCGTTGAGGGCGATATTATAATTAAAGGGGCTCACACGGTGAGCAAGTCATACCCCGATTTCTTTAAAGTATTTAATTTGTTGGGAGGTAAATCAGATGTCATCGATAATCGGTAAGGTAATAAGCGCTTCTGTTTTTGGTGAAAGCCACGGCAAGGCAATCGGTGCCGTAATCGACGGCTTGCCCGCAGGCGTACCCGTTGATGAAAATTACATCTGCTCCCAAATGGACCGCCGCGCGCCCGGCAAGGATTTAACCTCAACCCCAAGGAAAGAAGCCGACGCAGTTCAAATTCTTTCGGGGGTAATGGACGGCTATACCACGGGTATGCCCCTTTGCGGAATTATTGAAAATAACGATACCCGTTCATCCGACTACTCTTATCTTAAAGATACTCCCCGCCCCTCTCACGCTGATTTTCCTGCAATGGCAAAATACGGCGAGCACTTTGACATCAGGGGCTCGGGGCATTTTTCGGGTCGCTTAACTGCACCTATTGTTTTTGCAGGCGCCGTTTGTCGCGCTGCTCTTGAGCAAAAGGGCGTTACGGTAGGCGGTCACGTTTTGCAGATTGGTGAGGTTAAAGATACCTCTTTTGATATGGCTAACGTAGATGCCGACCTGCTTAAAAAGCTGAGCCGATCAAGCTTTGGCGTAATCGACGGCGGTGCAGAAGAAAAAATGCGTGCCGTTGTTGAGGCCGCCCGTCTTGACTGCGACAGTGTTGGCGGCACCGTTGAGGTGGCGGTAACCGGTTTGCCCGTAGGCGTTGGCGAGCCCATGGCACGAGGCATTGAAAGCGTAATATCCTCTGCCCTGTTTGCCGTTCCTGCCGTTAAAGGCGTTGAGTTTGGCGCCGGCTTTGCTTTTGCCCAAATGCGTGGCACCGAAGCCAACGACCGCTACATTAACAAAAACGGCAAAATTGCAACCGAATCCAACAATAACGGCGGCATTTTGGGCGGTATTTCAACGGGAATGCCCCTTATAGTAAGGGTTGCCGTTAAACCCACACCCTCTGTGGGAGCACCCCAAAACACCCTTAACGTCACCACTATGCAGGAAGAAGAGCTGACCATTCGAGGCCGTCACGACCCCTGCATTGTTCCCCGTGCACTGCCCGTTATTGAAAGTGCCCTTTGTATTGCCCTTTGCGACCTTATGAAAGAGGGTGGATGGCTTTGAAGCTTGACCAAATTCGGCAAGACATAGACTCCATTGACCGTCAGCTCGTTGAGCTTATCCTTAAAAGAATGGATTGCTCTCGCAGGGTTGCAGAATATAAAAAAGAAAATAAAATGCCCGTGCTGGATTCTGCGCGAGAGGCCGAAATTCTTGATAAGGTGGCCCGTTTAGCAGGCGAGCAAGGTGAAAGCATACGTATGATTTTTGCCTCGATTATGAAACAATCAAAGGCGCTGCAATACCCCTTTGTAGATAACCAATCGGTGCGAGAATTTGTGCCTGTTAAACCCCATGGCGAGGTTAAAAGCATTGCCTGCCAGGGTGTTGCGGGAGCATACAGCGGGCTTGCAGGTGCCACCCTTTACCCCAATGCGGATATCACCTATTGCGACACCTTTGCCGACGTTTGCCGTTTGGTTAGCGAGGGCAAGGTTGAATACGGCATTTTGCCCGTCGAAAACTCTTGGGCCGGCTCGGTGCACGAGGTTTACGACCTGCTTATTAACCGCCGATTGCTGATTGCCGAAAGCATTGACGCCGAAATAGGCCACAATCTGATTTGCTGCCCCGGTGCAGAGTTAAAGGATATTAAGCAGGTGCTTTCTCATCCTCAGGCCTTGCGCCAATGTGCCGACACCCTTGAGCAGCTTAATCTTGAGCCGATAGAGTGCAGCAACACCGCCGTTGCCGTTAAGACGGTGGCCGAAAGAAAAGACAAGTCATTGGCAGCCATTGGCTCGGCAGAAGCCGCACGTATGTGGGGGCTTGATATCATTAAAAGCAGCATTGCCTCCAGCGCTGCAAACACCACCCGTTTCGTTTCTATTTCTTCCGTTGCCCAGCGCTGCGAAAAAGCAGATAAAATAAGCATCGTATTTACCGTTTCGGGTCACGATAAGCCGGGCTCACTGCTTTCGGTGCTTACTCATTTTGCAGCTTGCTCTATGAGCTTGTCTAAAATTGAATCACGCCCCATAAAAAACAGCCGCTTTGAGTACGTTTTTTATGCTGATTTCAGCGGAAATCTTGACGACAGCAAGGTGGCAGGCGTGCTTGCAACCTTGGCGCAGGAGCTGCCCGATTTTGTTCTTTTGGGTAACTATTGCGAAGGAACAACCAAAATTAACTGATGAAATTTTGCATAGCAAAGGATTAATATTATGAAAAGCTATCTTTCAAAAAAAGCCGAAACCATGCTAAAAGAACACGCCACCTCCGCTATGGAAGAAAAATCCACTGTTTTTTCTTACAAATCGGGCAAGGTGTTTAAGTTTGGCGTTGTTTTGGCCTGGCTTGCAGCAATTTATAACGTTATAATGTTTACCGCCCAGGTTTTGGGCTTGTGGATTAACGCCGCCGACAACTCTGCCTTTGTTGCCGACGCCCGCAACGCTTCGATTATTTTGCTGTTTATAATAGCAGGCCTTGTGCTGCTGTATTTTAAAAAGTTCTTTATATCTTCTGCCTGCACCCTTTTCTTTGGCACCTTTTACCTTATAAATTCATCCCTTGTTTCAAGCGAGGTGGTGCACGAATCTACCCGTTTGACCGCAACCTATATGTACGTTCCCGCAACGGTTATTGCCATGGTTGTTGCCCTTTACCTGCTTTTGGCCGTATTGGTTTACAACATTAACTTTAACCGCACATATAATAAAATACTTGGCAAAATCGTTGCCACCAACCCCACCTCGGAATCGGGCATTACCAACGAAGCCGAATGGGAAGAGCGAATTGAAAAGTATTTTGCACCCACCATTCACGAAAAGCCCAAAAAATCACTTCGTAAAAAGCAAAATAAAAAAGATTCCGGAAAGGATTCACAATGAAAAAGTTATTTGCACTTATATTGGTTTTGATGCTTTTGTGCGGTTGCTCTGCCTCTGAGAAAGAGGAAACCGCTTCGGTTGCATTAACCGATTATCCTGCAGCCGCCTTTGATATTACCTTAAGCAAATGCCCTCAAAAGGTTATATCTCTTTCACCCGAAGTAACCGATATTATTTTTGCTTTGGGCTCGGAGGCACAGCTTGTAGGTGTATCTGACAACTGCACCACCGACAAAGAGTTTGACCGCTTTGGCACCTCGGCTATGCCTAAAATTGCCGCCATTAAAGAGGCCAAACCCGACCTTGTTTTTACCGCGGATTATTTTCACGATAACGACGTTAAGCTGCTTAACGATGCGGGAATTAAGGTCGCAAGAGTTAGAGCTGTTTCACGCTACGTTGAGCTTAGCGGCCTTTACAATGACGTTGCTTTGCTTATGAGCGGTGAAATAACCGGCGCTCGCAATGCGGCAAACACCTTTAAGGGGCTTGACAGCAG
>JAZQSG010000238.1:0-5218 GCA_045630025.1 Acutalibacteraceae bacterium | reverse complement strand
TACGATCCGACTTCGATGCAAGAGCCAACAGCATCAACGTTTTCGTCCTTGCTGTAAACGGCAATTTTGGTGCGGCTGCCTGCCTCGCGGGCGATGCTCTTAATTTCGATAGTGCCGTCAAACACCTCGGGTACCTCTTGCTCAAACAAACGGCGAACCATTCCTGAGTGGGTGCGGCTTATGCGAACGCGGGGACCCTTTTCGGTTTCGCTTACGTTAACGATAAATACCTTAATGGTGTCGCCCTCTTCAATAATTTCATCGGGAATTTGCTCTGCCTTGGGCAGGGTGGCTTCAGAGTTGGCAATTTCAAGCACGGCGTTGCCGGTTTCGGGGTCAACGCGCAAAACCTTGGCAGATACCAGCTCTTGGAACTTGCTTTGGAACTCGCTGCGGGTGCGGTCGCGCTCGGCATCACGGATGCCTTGGCGGATTACGTGCTTGGCGGTCTGGGCGGCAATTCTGCCAAACTGCATAGTGTCAAGCTTAATCTTTACGGTGCCGCCAACAACAGCACTTTTGTCATACTTTTTAGCATCATCCAAAAGCAAATCGGTATAGATGTTTTCAATCTCTGCAACAACGTTTTTGGTTACAATTACTTCAAAAGCAGCAGTATCAACGTCAATGTTGCAGGTTACAACGTCTTCACCGCCGTAATCCTTTTTAACGGTGGTAACAATGGCTGCGGCAATTTTTTCGGCCAAATATTCGGCGTCAATGCCCTTTTCGCGCTCCATTGCTTTAAGCGCTTCAAAAAATTCGATGTTGTTCATTTTTTTAATCGGTCCTTTCTTTATATGAATATGTTTAAAAACTAAAATAAGTCGGCATCGTCGTTTAATTTAACCGACGATATATCCTGCTTGGCAAAGGTCATTTCGCCCGAGGGGGTGTTGATGGTAACAGAGCCGTCATACCCAACCAAATCGCCCACAAAATCACGCTCGTTGTTGAGGGGGCGAATAAGATGAATTTTAACCTCTTGACCCATCATGGCGGCAAAATGCTCGTCACGGGTGAGGGGGCGACCCAGGCCGGGGGAGGACACCTCAAGAAAGTAAGAACAATCTATGGGGTCTGCCTCGTCAATAATGGGGTCGATAGCGCGACTCATACGCTCGCAATCTTCAATTAAAATGCCTTCATCCTTATCAATGGTAATGCACAAATAAT
Organism: Acutalibacteraceae bacterium; assembly: GCA_045630025.1. Lineage (GTDB taxonomy): Bacteria > Bacillota > Clostridia > Oscillospirales > Acutalibacteraceae > RGIG2206. Next base: position 4,042 of record JAZQSG010000238.1, on the reverse strand, counting down.
GCTCGGTGCCCTCTTTAACAAAGCGCACGGCCCACAAGCGCAGACCCAGCTGAGCCACCGGCTCTATCAAGCTGCGAACGGTTGATTCGGTGTTGCCTTTTTTACTTTGTGCCATAAAAACCTACCTTTCGGACGGATAAAAAACCGCCCCAACAAAACTGAAAGAGCGGGTCGCCCCACTCTTTCCATACAAAAATAATGCTACTATTGGGATTATACCATAAAGAAGGGTATAATGCAAGTCTTTTTTTGCAAAAACTTAAAGTGTCAGTCTTCCATCTGTTTGCCCAAAAAGCCGGCGGCAATTTGTGCCAGCTTAAGGTCGTTTTCGGTGGGATATTGCCCCTCGGCCGACGAGATAAAAACAACGCTTCCGCAAACGTCACCTGCGCTGATTATGGGGCAAACTATAGACGCGGTGTGGGCCACTCCCTCCAAGGGCAGCACCTGTCTTGAATCGGCAACCGTGCTGATGTAATACCTGCGAGAATCGGCAATATCCTCAAGCTCGGGGGTTACGCGGCGCTCAAGCACCTCTTTTTTAGAAATGCCTGCCGCGGCAATGCAATGGTCGCGGTCGCAAATAACTACGGGAATATCGGTGCTTTTAACCAGCACCTCGGCATATTGAGCGGCAAACTCCGACAGCTCGCCAATGGGGGAGTATTTTTTAAAGATAACCTCACCGTCGCCGTCGGTGTAAATCTCTAACGGGTCTCCTTCGCGTATGCGCATGGTTCTGCGGATTTCTTTCGGGATAACAACACGCCCCAAATCATCTATACGGCGTACAATACCAGTTGCTTTCATATATAAATTCTCCTTTAATTTCTAATTGTGTTGTTATTATCTGTAACTTGAGGGGATTTATACTGTGCAACTTTACTTTTTAGTTAAGGCGTGATATAATTAAGAAAAATTTTTTGAGGAGAATTTTTATGGGTAAAATTTCAGAAATTTTTAATTTTGATAACATTGGCGGTAAAATTAAGAACTTAACAAAATGGTCTTGTTGGATAACGATTTTAATCATTTGGATTGTTGCACCAATCACCTACATTGTTTTAGTTGCTGATGATTGGGCCGAACTTTGTTGGATTCCAGTTGTTAGCGCTATTGTTGGTCCTATTTTCGTGTGGATTGGCAGTTGGGCAATGTATGCTTTCGGTGAATTTGTCGAAGATACTCACGCTATGAGAAATAAGTATTATCCAATGGCAGAAGAACAGGCTAATCGCGAAGCTGAGGAAAGAGCTAATCGCGAAGCTGAGGAAAGAGCAAAACGAGAAGCAGAGGCAAAAGCAAAGCACGAAGCCGAACTAAAAGCACAACAAGAGGCAGCCGCAAGAGCAAAATGCAAAGCAGAAGAGACAGCGAAAAGGCAACAAGACAACGAATTTCAAGAAGGCGAACTTTCGGATGATGATTTTATCGACATTGCCTGTCCAAAGTGCGGAGAAATGTTATCTTTCTTAAAAAATGAAGTCAAAGGTATTTGCCCTGAATGTGGCGCCGAATTTGAAATTAAGTAAAACAACAGCGAGGTGAAATTCACCTCGCTTTTACTATGTATAAAAACTGCACTCCAGTGCCTTGGTGGTACTTATTATTCTAAGGTTTTTGTTCTCTATGCTGAACTTTTGTTTATAACAATGGGGTCAGGCTCATCGCCTGACCCCAACATTTATTATAGAACCCAAAATCAGCAATACGACTCTTCCTTATAATAAAACAAAGCTTTTGGTATGGACCATATTATCGGCATAGCCGACCGAGACGGTAAATTCGCCCTTTTCCGAAACGAAATTCTGCTCCGCATCCCAGAACCTCAGCATTGCCTCAGTCACTTTTAACTTGACGCTTTTCCTTTCCTTCGGTGCAAGGGTGATTTTTTCAAATGCAATAAGCTGCTGGACTGGTCGTGCGGTGGATGCTACAAGGTCCCGCATATAAAGCTGAACCGTTTCTTTACCCTCTATATCGCTGTCGTTATATACCATTACAGTGACCTCGATCTCGCCGTCTGCAGTCAGTTCTTTTTTGTCGAGTGTCATGCTCTCATAAACAAAATTACTGTAAGAAAGACCGTAACCGAACGAATACAACGGCAAATTACCGCAATCTATATAGTTTGAACAGTATGGTTTGTGTGTACCGTCATTCTCGGGTTTAACAGGTCTGCCGGTATTTGTATGGTTATAATAAATTGGACACTGTCCGACACTCTTGGGAAATGTCATAGTAATTTTACCGGAGGGGTTTGCATCTCCAAACAACAGGTCTGCCGCAGCATTGCCGCCTTCGGTTCCGGGGAACCACATATTGAGTATCGCAGGTGCAATACTGTCAAGCTTTGTTATAGCAAGCGGTCTGCCTGTAAAGAGCAGAACTGCAGTGTTCGGATTTGCCTTGATGATTTTCTCTGCCAACTCATTCTGAACTCCGGGTAATTCTAAGCTTGCGCGGCTGTTGCCCTCGCCGCTGTATGTTTGATGCTCTCCAAGACAGAGAACAACTATATCTGCAGCCTTAGCGGCTTTTACAGCCTCATCAAATTCAGATCTGTCAAGCTCATTCCACCTATTAGAGCAGCCTTTTACTACCGTTATCTCTGCGTTTGGAAGTTTGCTTTCAACACCTTGCTTAACAGTGATGCTTTCGTTGTTTTTGCCTTGGCAACTCCAGAAGCCGATTATTTCGTGATCATCCGCAAAAGGACCTATCAGTGCTATTTTTTTGTGCTCTTTCGAGAATGGCAAAATACCGTTGTTTTTTAAAAGCACCGCGCATTCGTTCGCGGCTTTTCGCGCGATGGCGCGATTTTCTGCTGTAAGGCAGGTTTTCGCTTCCGCTTCGGAGGATGCCCCTCTGTAAGGATCTTCAAATAAACCGAGTCTCTTTTTAAGATCTAAAACCTTCAGAACCGCGGCATCAAGCTGTTCTTCGGAGAAGACACCTTCTTCTATCATTCCTTTTAAATGCTTTAAATATCCGTTAGAACACATTTCAATATCGCAACCGTTTTGAAATGCGTACATTGCAGCATCTTTTTTATCTTTAGCAATACCATGAGTTATAAGTTCTCCAACAGCATTATAATCACTTATAACTAATCCTTCAAAACCCCATTCATCGCGGAGCACCTTTTTCATAAGCCATTTGTTTGCAACGGCAGGAACACCGTTCAGCACATTGAACGAAGGCATCAGCATATCAACACCTGCATCTATACACGCCTTATAAGCAGGTAGATAAAATTCACGCAGTATATGCTCTGACAGTTCTACCTGATTATAATCTCTACCTGCTTCTGCTCCGCCGTAAGCGGCAAAGTGCTTAACGCAGGTTGCAAGTGCACCGGGTTTTGACATATCTTCTCCGTGAAAAGCCTTGATTTGTACCGCACCCATAAGGGAATTAAGCAAAGGCTCTTCGCCACAGGTCTCCATTACTCTGCCCCAACGCGCATCTCTTACATAGTCGACCATAGGGGTGAAAGTAACCTGAACACCAGCGGAGGACGCCTCCTCTGCCGCCATACGAGTGCACTCTGAAACAATCTCGGTATCAAAAGAGCTGCCAAGCGCCAAAGGAATGGGGAAAATCGTTCTGTAGCCGTGGATAACATCCATCATAAATACCATTGGTATTTTATTGCGGTCGCCCTCTAAATGCCTTCTCTGAAGCTCAATCATTTCGTCGGCGTTATCGAAATTTAACAAGCTTCCCATTCTATACAGATCCTCCGGTACTAGACCACTTCCTACAAGCGGACCTGTAATTCCAGCGCTAGAATTCAAAAATACACCAGCATTAAATTGCGAAATCTGTCCGATCTTCTCTTCAACCGTCATTTGACTTATAAGTTTATTTAAATCCATTTTCTACTCTCCAAATCATTTATTATCAAAATATTTATAGCATAAAAAAGCAAAACTGTAAAGGGTATATTTTTTCGTACCCCTATCTGTCCTCAAGAGGACAGATGGCGAGGATTTTTAGAAAACAAGTATAAAAGCGAGGTGAATTTCACCTCGCTTTT